>JBDKGQ010000025.1:624-1374 GCA_039798145.1 Bacteroidota bacterium | reverse complement strand
ATTATTATTGGAATCTTTGTTGCAATCTGGCTAGGAAATAAAAGATGGATTGAACGAGGTGGAAAACTCGGGCAAGTTAGCGATGTTGCAATTTTTGCTGTTCCATTTGGAATTATTGGTGGTCGTATTTATCACGTTGCCACTGATTGGGAAAAGTACTTTGGTGCCAATCAAAATTGGGTAGATGCGCTAAAAATTTGGAATGGTGGTTTAGGAATCTGGGGAGCTATCTTCTTCGGGGGAATTGGTGCCTGGATTGGTTGTAAGTATTACAAAATATACTTGCCACCTTTTGCAGACGCGATTGCACCGGGAATTATTTTTGCTCAAGCAGTAGGTCGCTTAGGAAATTATTTCAATCAAGAGTTGTTTGGCAAACCAACGAATGTCTCATGGGGTTTAGAAATAGCAGAGAAATACCGTCCAGCTGGTTTTGAGTCATTTGCAACTTTTCATCCAACCTTTCTGTATGAATTAATCTGGAACGTTTTGATTGGATTTGGTCTTATTTACCTGGACAAGAAATTCAAATTAGGTCATGGCAGAGTTTTCGCACTTTATGTCTCCTTGTATAGCTTGGGACGTTTATTCGTCGAGAACTTAAGAATTGATGAAGCCCGCCTTATTTTGGGATTGCGATTCAACGTTTTCACCAGCTTGGCCGTTATAGTAGGCGGGTTGGTGTATTTTGCCTTGAGCAACAAATATCGACCGGGACAAGACAAAAAACTTTTTAGGAGTTAGTAAACG
>JBDKGQ010000025.1:0-573 GCA_039798145.1 Bacteroidota bacterium | reverse complement strand
CCCAGAAACAATTCATAGAAATGTGAATGGTGGATGGTTACGTCCTGCTGTCTTTGGAGCGATGGATGGACTTGTTTCAAATTTTGCATTAATGATTGGTGTTGCTGGGGGATCGAAAGCAGTTGGTGCAGAAAATACAACTGCAATTGTGTTGGCAGGTTTTGCAGGACTTTTAGCTGGTGCATTTTCTATGGCAGCTGGTGAATACACCTCTGTTGCAAGTCAAGCCGAATTAGCAATGGCTGAAATTGAACTTGAAAAGAAAGAACTAAGAGAAAGTCCTGAAAGTGAAATAAGAGAACTTGCTGAAGTTTGGATGAAGCGCGGTGTTTCTGAAAATGTGGCTATGCAATTTTCAAAAGAGTTAAGTAGTAATTTTGAAGCTTTTACTGATGCCCATGCTTTAGAAGAATTTGGCGTCACGGCAGGAGCTTTACCGTCTGCCAAATTAGCCGCAGTTTCGTCATTCATCGCCTTTGCCGCCGGTGCCACTGTTCCTTTAATTCCCTACATGTTTGGGTTTACAGACATTCTTTATTCAATGGTGATTTCACTCATTGGGCTCTTTACTGC
>JBDKGQ010000024.1:0-11360 GCA_039798145.1 Bacteroidota bacterium | reverse complement strand
TTTAACGCAAGTTCCAAAAGAGGTACTAAGTTTTAGTTATTTCGACAAGAGTTTAGCAAAGAGTATGTTCGTTATGGCTTCGCCGTTAGCCATTTCTTCCCTCATTGAAAAGTCGCTTGTTTATTTAGACGGAGTGATGGTTTCGGCTATGTTAACTACTACGGCCTATGCATTCTACCGAGCAGGAGCGGTGGAAGTTCCGTTTGTTGCAGGTTTGTATGGTTCTGTTACGGCTATTGTAATGCCTGAAATTGCGTTGCAGGTTTGTATGGTTCTGTTACGGCTATTGTAATGCCTGAAATTGCTAAGTTGTTTAGCGAAAACAATCTAAAAGAAATTATCCGATTAAAACGAATTGCTATCTCTGGAACCATATTTTTTGTTTATCCTGTTCTGATATTTTTGTTCTTTTTTGCAGAGCCATTAGTATCTGCCTATTTGTCTAAAAGCTACTCTGCAAGTATTGTGATCTTTATGATATTTAACTTATCGTTGTTGATTCGAGTAAATGATTATCAAGATATCATCATCATTAGTAAAAACAGCAAATTTATTTTTAGATCTGTATTGTTTGTCTCTATTTTGAACCTCGTTTTAAATTACACACTAATAACTTACTTTGGGATAAATGGTGCTGCATGTGCTTTTATCATTAGCTTAAGTTCGTTTGCATTACTTCTACTTTGGAAATCAATAAAAATTCTGGAATGTAGTTTTTATGATTTGTTTGATGTTGTATTGATTGGAAAGATTGTAGGACTAGCAGCAGTTTTAGCTACGATTATTTATTCGGTTAACCTTTTATACTTTAATTCTGTTTGGTTTATCATTTTTTCGGCGCCTGTTTATTTTCTTTTTATAATTTTAGGAGGTTTTAAATTTAATTTAATTCCTGATTCATTGGCTAATTTCTTAAAGAATAAATTTAAAGTGTTAAATAGAATTTGATATGGGTATTATGCGCCGTTTATACCGTTTATTTGGAAAGTCCTATTACACTACTTTTAGTTTAGGTTATTTACTTCTTTGTTGGATAATTCAGCGCGTATTTCGTGTGAATGCTGATATTCCTTTTTTAGTTAATTACACTAACAAAATTTCTGGTTGGAAAAATATTCGATTCGAAGACGATTCAGTTGCAATGAACCTATTAGCAAGTGGTGGTGCTTATATTGCAGCTTTTGATAATACAACCATCGAGGTTGGAAGCGGTACTATTTGGGCCTATAATATTTGCCTTCAAACGGCTAATCATGTTCCTGGAAATTTAAAGGAATATACTATCGGTTCTATTAAAATTGGACAGAATTGTTGGTTAGGTAATGGTGTGGTAATAACGGCTGGTGTTGAATTAGGCGATAATGTGGTAGTTGGTGCAAATGCAGTTGTAACTAAATCGTTTCCATCAAATGTTATTATTGCTGGAGTACCAGCAAAAGTGATTAAGCAAATCGAAAAAGCTGATTGATTTATTATGTGCGGAATAGCAGGGGTATTTCAGTTTAATGATATAAAGGTTGATGCAACAAAAGCTCAACTAATGTGTGATGTGATGGCGCATAGAGGACCTGATGGGGAAGGTGCTTGGTATAATTCAAATGCTACTGTTGCCCTTTTGCACCGTCGACTTTCCATTATTGATTTATCAGATGCAGCAGCACAACCTATGATTAGTGATGATCATCATGTGGTCATTGCATTCAATGGTGAAATTTATAATTACATCGAAATAAGAAATGAACTCATCGTCCACGGCGTTAGTTTTAAAACGAATTCTGATACCGAAGTGCTTTTGCAATCGTATATGCATTGGGGAGTAAAATGTTTGAATCATTTCAATGGAATGTTTGCATTTGCGATCTGGGATAATCAAAAGCAAGAGTTGTTTTGTGCACGTGATCGATTCGGGGAAAAACCATTTCACTATTTTAAATCGAATGATATTTTTGCTTTTGCTTCTGAAATAAAATCGATTAAAGCATATCTTTCAGATATAACAATCGACCAACAGGTATTGCAAAATTATCTCGACGAAAAATTGGTGATTGATAATTCAATTACTTTTTTTAAAGATGTTTATGCATTAGAGCCGGCTACCTATTTAATCGTTTCAAAAAATAAATTTGAAAAGAAAAAATACTGGAACATTGAATTGAAAGAGGATAATGTTTCATTCACTGAAAGTAAAACAAAGTTTCAAACGCTATTTAACAAGTCTATTCAATTGCGACTACGCAGTGATGTTCCTGTAGGAAGTAGTTTGTCTGGCGGATTAGATTCTTCTTCTATTGTTTGTAGTTTGAAAGAATTGAATGTGGAGAATATGCAAACCTTTTCAGCTCGTTTTAAAAGTGAGTTAGATGAGGGAAAATGGATTGTTGATGTGTCGAGTAAAACATCTTATTCCAATAATGAAGTATGGCCAGATCCATCTACTTTCTTGAAAGAGTTAGAGAAAATGATTTGGCATCATGAATATCCTCCAGGTTCAGCATCTGTTTTTGCGCAATGGTGTGTAATGAAGTTGCCTCGCACAAAAGGTGTGAAGGTGTTATTAGATGGTCAGGGTGCAGATGAATACCTTGCCGGATATGATGAGTTAAAATATTATGCATTGTGGGAGCATTATCATAAAGGCAACTTTAAAAAATTCTTCGAAGAGCGTAATCACTTTAAAAAACATTATGGAAAGGATAAGTCAATCGGTTATGCATTTTTAATTGATCCTTTGCTAAAATTATTTGGTAAAAAAAGAGATGTGTTTAAATACGGATATTCCTTAAAGCAGATTTTAAAATATTATACCGAAAATAAATTAAACGAGTTGCTTCGTTATGCCGATAGAAACTCAATGGCAAATTCTATTGAGGTGCGATTACCTTTTCTTGATCATCACTTAGTGGAGTATGTTTTTTCTTTACCAATGACGCATGTTTATAGTCAGGGTAAAACAAAATTCATTTTGAGAGAGAGTATGAAAAATGTATTGCCTGAATCAGTCTACAATCGAACTGATAAAATCGGATTTGCTCCTCCTCAAAATTCATGGATGGAAACAGATTTAGTACGCGGAGAGGTTCGTAATTCAAGAAGTAATTTATCAGATAATGGTTACCATCCTAGTAAAAATGATTATCGAAATTTAGTCGCTTACTATTTTATAAAATCATTCGCTGAATGAAAAATGTCCTTGTGGTTTCCTATTATTTCCCGCCCAATACAGGAGCTCCTGCATGGCGACCATTTAGTTGGGCTACCAATTTTCATAAAAAAGGAATTAATACAACTATCATAACACGTCATTGGACTGGAAATGAAAATACTTGGGATGAATTTATTCGTCCGAATACATCACCTTTAAAAGAAAGTCAGTTTGATCATTACCGTGTTTTTTATTTGCCATCGCGAAGAAATAAACTAAGTGCATTTTTTTCAAAGAAAAATAGTTTTGTCAGGTTGTTTGGCAAATTGTATTTTTTCATCATGGCCTTAATAGGAAAGTTAAATACTGAGATTGATGGTACGTTAACCTTTAAAGATTTTATTGTTAATCATCTGAAGGAAAACAAATACGATGTGGCAATTATAACGGTCCCTCCATTTAATATGCTACAGATGGTCGACTTGTTTCACGAGCAAAACATTAAGGTGGTTGTTGATGTAAGAGATCTTTGGAACAATATGATGTTGACGAATGATTATCGTCCGGGTTTACAACAAAAATTTTGGGACAAAGTATATTCTTTTCATTTTAAACGTTGGATGAAAAATGCAGCACGTGTTTCTGTAATTACTCCTTCATTTTGTGATGTTCTTGTTAAAAGTTATAACGGGCCAATCGATGTAGTTTATAATGGGTATGAAGAATATTTATTTGATCAAATTGCTGAAGAAAAATCCGAGAAGTTTATTTTTTCGGTTGTAGGTAGTATTTATCCTGAGCAGAATATTAATGTAATGGTTGAAGGCTTAAAGTTATTTTTGACAGATAAATCAGCCGATAAAGTTGAATTACGTTTTATTGGCTTAAATGTAATTCCCTCGATTAGTCAATTTGTGAAAGATCATTTACCTGCCAATTTTTTAACCATCACCGATAGGGTATCAAAGGAAGATGCTATTCGTGAAACAAAAAAAGCAACGGTTTTATCTTATCCGGGTTGGTTAGGCACCAAAGGGATTATTTCAACTAAAATATTCGATTACATTGCAAGTGGTAACCCCATTCTCATTGCTCCTGGTGATCGTGATATAATTGATGATTTATTATCAAATACTAATTCAGGTGTTTCTGTTTTTTCATCGGAGCAATTTGCTGAGCAATTAAACAGTTGGTATTCTTCATGGGAAAACCAAAAGTCCTTGTTGGATAACAGAAATGAATCAGCAATCAAGTTTTATTCGAGGGAAAACCAGGCAATGTTGTTGGCTGAGCTTATTTCAAATCTTTAACATTCCTTTTATTTCTCTATTTTTGAGTTGATAATTATGAATGATATAGTTTCTGTCATTATTCCTACCTATAACGCCTCAGGTTTTATTCTTGAGACGGTTAATTCTGTTTTGCAACAATCGTATTCAAATTTTGAAATATTGATTGTGAACGATGGGTCGACTGATAATACGATTTCTGTGATTGAGACGATTAATGATCCTCGAGTTAAGCTTTTCAATAGATCAAATCAGGGTGTTAGTGCCGCGCGTAATTTCGGACTTGAAAATGCGGTTGGTGATTATGTGATTTTTTTTGATTCTGATGACTTGATGCCTGCTGATTTTATTCAGGAACGTATTACATTCTTGATAAAAAATCCGTTTTTTAGTTTTGTAACTGGATGGGTGCAGAAAATAAATGAACGTGGGGAGTTGATTGGTGCAAAGATGAAATCTGCATGTAATGATTTGCAAAACGAAATCTTACTTTATCATTCGGATATCATTACTTGTCCGAGTGGATATATGTTCAAAAAGCAAGATCTCATAAATAATCATCTTAAGTTTGATATTACCTTGTCGAGTGCAGCAGATAGGTATTTTCTTCTACAAATTGATAAGCATATTAAAGGACATTTTTTACGAAACGAAAATTGTTGCTTGTATTATCGTATTCGTAATGAAAGTATGTCCAATAAGTTGAATGAATCATTAATTAAGGACAATGAGCTATTTTACAAATATGTTTTTCAAGAAATAAAACCACGACATCGAATTAGAAAGTTGTTTTTATCTAAGTCGAATTACATTTTATTCGGTGCGTACTTTAAAACAGGTCACTATTTATTGGCAATGAAGTATGCGTTAATTTCATTTTTTATCGATCCTTTGAACTTCTTACAAACGATGGTTAAAAAGAATCATGATACCTATTACTTTCAGTAGAATAAGATGGGAAGGATAAAAGTAGTTTATGTAATATCAAGAATAGATTATGCACTAGGATTTGACTGGGTTGATAAGTATTTGAATAAAGAAAAATTCGATTTGCAGTTCATCTTTATTAATCCAACAGTTCCAAAAATGCACAATGATTTATTGGAACGAGGAACAGGTTCATATTACATCCCATTTAATTCTAAGCGAGATTATATTAAAGTAGCTTACAATCTTTTTAAACTGTTTTTAAAAATCAAGCCTGATGTATTGCATGTGCATTTGATTGATGCTTGTTTAACTACAATGCCCGTCGCTTATTTAATGGGGATTAAAAAAAGAATTTATACACGACATCATTCAACTTACCACTTTGATTATTTTCCACATGCAGTTAAATACGATAAGCTAATTAATTTTCTCGCGACAAATATCATTGCTATCTCAAAGAACGTAGAGAATGTTTTAATTAAGAGAGAGCATGTAGCTGCATCAAAAGTGCAGATTGTTCACCATGGATTTGAATTGAATAATTTTATTGATACAAATGCTGACAATATTCTTGCATTAAAATCAAAATATAATCCTGAAGGCAAATCGCCTGTTATAGGAGTCATATCTCGTTTTACTGAGTGGAAAGGAGTTCAGTATATTATTCCAGCTTTCAAAAAGATTTTAAAAGATTATCCTAATGCGTTTATGATATTAGCCAATGCGCAAGGGGACATGCAGGAGGAATTATTTAAACAGCTTTCCCAATTTGATAGTAAGCAATATTGTACAATAAAATTTGAAAAGGATTTGTATTCTTTATATCAATTGTTTGATGTTTTTGTGCACGTGCCTATTGATGAGCATTCGGAGGCATTCGGTCAAACTTATGTTGAAGCGCTTGCTGCTGGAGTTCCTTGTGTATTTACGCTTTCAG
Organism: Bacteroidota bacterium; assembly: GCA_039798145.1. GTDB lineage: Bacteria > Bacteroidota > Bacteroidia > AKYH767-A > OLB10 > CAINEC01. Next base: position 5,062 of record JBDKGQ010000024.1, on the reverse strand, counting down.
GTATTGCTTCTGAATTTGTAAAAGATAGTGAAAATGCAATTGTTGTTGATTATAAAAACACCGATGAAATTTATAATGGAATTCGTTTAATTTTGGAGAATCCTGATTTAAAGAATAAGTTGATTGCAAATGGCCGTAATGATGTTATGAAACAATTCGATGTAATTAAAATGATTAATTCGCTGGAGGCTTTGTATGCATCGTGATATTAAATTTTCGGTCATCATTCCAACTTACAATCGTGTAGAGTTTATTCTATTAGCGATTCGTTCGGTGTTGCTTCAGTCCTACAAAAATTTCGAATTGATTGTTGTAAATGATGGAAGTACAGATGAAACAGAAAGTGTTGTTGCAACAATTAAAGATGTTCGATTAAAGTATATTCGAATAGAAAACGGCGAGCGTGGTAAAGCTCGTAATACAGGTGTTGCGATGGCCACTGGTGATTATGTCACTTTTTTAGATTCAGATGATCAACTGTATGATGATTATTTAGAAGAGGCGCTTAATGGTTTAGAAAAACATAACTACATACCATTTTATCATCAAGCCTACGAGATCAGAAGTTATGTAAAGTTTAGCGATCGATTAGTGCATAATTATCATAACCGAGATGTTCGCTTTTTAGTGAAGGGTAATCCTTTAAGTTGCTTAGGTATTTTTATCAGAAGAGCAGAGGCATTGCAGTTTCCGTTTAATGAAGATCGTGCACTTTCGGGTTCGGAAGACTGGGAATTATGGCTTCGCTTAAGTGCTAATTTCGGATTGCGTAGAGGTAAGAAAATTTGCGCTTGTTTAATTCTTCATGATGATCGAAGTGTGTATCAAATAGAAGAACATCGTTTAGTTAAGCGTAAACAATTGGCTATCGATTATGCCTTTCAAGATGCTGCTGTTGTGAAAATGTATGGCGCATACTCAAAAGAAATTCTAGCTCACTCAGACACCTATAATTCGTTACACCTCGCTTTGGCAGGAAAGAAAAAGAGAAGTTTGTTTTATTTGTTCCGTGCTTTTAAACGTTATCCACTTTGTGTAATTAATAGAAGGACACTTGCAATATTTAAGTATTACTTTATTTACCTTTTCAAGTAGATTAGCGCTTCACAAATTTTAATGTTCTAAATTCTTCTTTGTATTGAACATTGATAAAATAAGTTCCAGCAGGAATTTGATTCGGCTGATTAAGATTTAAATTTACTGTAGAGTATCCCTGCTTGTGAAAATTGGAAATAGTTTGAAGACATAACTTTCCATTTTCATCATAAAGCGTGATATCAATAATGTCATCTTCCGGAATTGTGATTCCAAAACTAACATAATCAGTTGCTGGATTAGGATATAAATTATAACACTCAAAATCTTTCTTAAGAGTTGAGCAATAAGAGTTGTTCTGGCTATTGTAATCAGCAGAATTATCCACTGCAGTAACTTCAACACAGAAGTAGGAAGGGTAGTAATCACTTGCATCAAACGATGACTTAAACTCGTATTCTATAGAATTGCCTGGCAAAAGATTTAACGATGATATATGTTCGTACAACACAGATTTGCCTTGAAGATTGAGTTTTACATCAAGCTCATTTATGGTCAGGTTTCCATTGTTCTTAAATAATGCTTTCATTAACCACTTGCTTCCTGATTTATTAATGCCATTATTTACAATACCAATATCAACAATTGGTTGAAATATATTGATGGTTGATTGAGTACTGTCAATACATCCATATGGACTCACAACATATAATTTTACTTGATAACTTCCGGTATCAAAATAAACATGTGATGGGTTGTATAGAGAAGATGTTGATGATCCATCTCCGAAGTTCCATAAGTAATTTCCTAAAGATGATGTGTTGTCAAAGTTAATTGTAAGTGGCGGAGCGCCATAAATTAAATCACTCGTAAATGCAACGTTTGGATTTGGGTAAACTGTAACCGTTTTTCTAATGGAATCCTTACAACCAAAATTGCTGGTAGCAACAAGTGTCGTGTTTAATGTTCCAGTTTGACTGCTTATGTAAGATACACTGTTTCCGTTTAAAGTTTGACTGTTATTGATATTCCAATCGAAGTTTGAAATTGTTCCTGATGCAATATTACAATCTTCAATTAAACTAATTTCTTTGCCTATGCAGGCGTCTGAAAAATTAAAGTTAGCAACTGGATTAGGATTGATTGTTAACGTACTGTTTTTGGTAACTGCACAACCGTTAGTTAAATCAGTAACTTCAAGTGTTATATTATAGGTTCCAACATTGCCATAGAGGTGAGAAGGACTTGGTTGAAATGAAGAAGTCGAATCGCCAAAATTCCATAGAAATGCCAGATTGGTTGAAGCAGATGAGATCAATGAGTAATTCAGCTGGCTAAAAATCCCTTCACAATTATCACTTGATATAATCGTAATTTCTGGAGTCTTTTCTACCACGATATATTTAGTTGTCGTATCCGCACAGCCAAAATTACTACTACTAATCAATTGAACTGGATATGCAAAGTTGTTTTGGAAAATAAATGATGGGTTTTGAATGTTGCTTGTGCCCCGAAGGAATCGTAGTGCTATCTGTAAAATTTATTGCCTTATTAGTACATGCTTTTCCTGCAATAAAATTAGCCGTTGGTAATGGATGAACAGTAGCTGTTACACTTGCTGTGTCGGAGCAGCCTATATTCGATGTGACTATTAAAGATGTTGTAAATGATCCATCGTTGGAATAGATGTGTGTATTGTTTGGATTTGATGTCTGTGAGTTATCTCCAAAACTTAATTGCCATGAATTGATGAATGTTCCTGTTGGACTGGTTGATAAATCTGAAAATTGATTAGCAATACCTAAACAAGCGTCGCTTACACTGTAGTTTGCATTTGGGCTTGCTACTACAACGATGTTTTTTGTAATCGTTGAATCGCAATTGGTAGGACTTAATACAATTAATTGAATTTGGTAATTGCCTGGAGTTGAATAGGCGTATTCAAAGTTTGTTGAATCATTGATGGTAATTCCATTGCCCATATTCCATTGACGATTACTGATGGTATTAAATTGTCCGGGAGTTGAATTGTCATTGATGGTAAAAATTGAATTTTGACAAACAGTATCAGAAGATAATGTGAAATCAGGGTTTGGTCTATTTCCAATTAAAACAGATTTTATTATCGTATCTGCACAGCCGTTAGTTGAGTTCGCTATTAATACAATTCCGTAAATTCCATCTGTTGAAGGAAACTGATAAGTTGGATTTGGGTTTGATGTATTTAAAAAGCTTCCAATACTCCAAGTGTAGTTTACATTTGAAATTGTATTGGAGTCGGTTAGGTTGGTAAATGTAGCAACTTCATTAACGCAGGTGTTACTCACAGAGAAGTCTGCAATGGGCGTTGGTTCTATGGTTATTTGTTTAGTAATTGAATCGACACATCCATATTCTGTTGTTACAACTAAATTAATTGGGTACAATCCAGGAGATGAAAATGTTGAACTGATATTGTTGTTAGATGAGTTATAATTATTCACATCCCATTCCCATGCGTTAATAATGCCATCGCCAGAGATTGATGCATCTGTAAATAATACAGGTGATCCACTGCAGCTGTTATTTGTAAAGGTGAAATCCGCACTAGGCTTTTCTCTAATGCTGATATTCTTACTAAAACTGGAGGTTTGATTTAAATTATCTGTTATTGAAAGTGTGACAACAAATGTTGCTGATATGTTGTATTTATGTTTTGGATTTTGATCGTTCGATGTAAAGCCATCACCAAATGTCCAACTCCAGGATGTTATATTTCCGAAGCATATTTCAGAGTTATCGAAAAATCGAATGCTATCATTGATGCATAAATTTGATGTGCTGAATAAAGCTTTAGGCGGTGCAATATCAACAAATACAGAGTCTAGATAAACTGAAATATTTCCATTTCCATAATCTTCTCTTAATTCTATTCGCTGATAACCGAGTGCGGTTGGATTAAAACTAATAGATGCTGGAGAAGCATCAGTTGAAAATTGATTGTTTACTTGATTGGCATTTGGGAAATTTATTTTTACTATGTTAAATAGACTAGTGCATGAGATTAATCCTGTCCATGAAGAACCATCTTTGACAACTTGTATGTTTTTTGGGTCACTCATTATTCCATTTAATGAAGTGGAATATAAAAGTGATGGTGAATTATTTAAACTGTTTCCTAAACTATAATTGATTAGTAGGTTGCTGTTTGTTACAATGAAAATGTGCCAATTGCCATTTTCATTTGCTAGCTGAATTCCTTGTGCCCCATTTACTCCTGAAATGATATTTGATTGAGTAGGTGTATTTAAAAGGGAAGATCCAAAGTTGTATCTTATGATTACTCCACCTGAATAGGTTGATCCAAATCCATAATAATTATTTGTAATGCAATCGTATGAGATGTCAAATCCGAAGTTATTAAAAAAGCCGGTAGAAATAGATGGGGTTACGATTGTAGGTGAATTACTGTAACTTCCATTAAAATCCAGTCTGATTAATTTATCATCTTGATTGTTCATAATGAAGCCTACATGATTGTAAACTTTAATGCTCCACGGGTTGTAAATCCCAGAAATTGCAAAATTTGTCAAGACAAAATTAGAATTTTGATTAATCGAATCCATTTCAATTCTAACTAGGCTATTAGATGAAAACATGGAAACAAACAAATACCATTTGCCATTTTCTTTTACAGCGTCAATGCCTGTTTGAAGTCCAGATAGAATTGCATCAGATGGCAGATTTGAAATCGAAGGATTGTTGTTAAGAGAGTTTCCGAATTCGTATTTTGTAATATAACTTGCTAAGGCATTTGGTACAAACCCATAGTAATTACCATTTTCAAAAACCACCTTCATGTTTTCAGGGTAGGTGAGTGTTCCTGCAACTGCCGGTAGAATAGATGGCGTTGGAATTGAATCTAAATCACCAAGACCATTATCCCAATTAAAAGAAATTGCAGTACTAGCATTTGTGATTGTTAATGGTGTATTAGGGCAGATTGTATCTGGCAATGTGTAGTTTCCTGTTGGACATTGTCCAAATA
>JBDKGQ010000023.1:0-8757 GCA_039798145.1 Bacteroidota bacterium | reverse complement strand
TTTTTTAATATCGTTTTGCTTTAATCCGATGGTAGCAGCAAAGAAAGCAGTTGCAATTCCAACAAAAGCAACGATAGAAGATGCATCAGGACTTAATGCGTATAACACGTTCGACCTAACGACCATGTATATACCCGCTGTAACCATGGTAGCCGCGTGAATCAATGCAGATACAGGAGTTGGACCTGCCATCGCATCAGGCAACCATGTATATAAAGGAATTTGAGCACTCTTACCCATTGCTCCAACAAACAACAACAAACAAATTGCTGTTACCGCAGTGTTATTTTGAGGCAAGTTAGATGCAGCACTAAATACTTCACTAAAATTCACACTTCCGAAAGTCATGTACATTAAAAACACACCAAGCAGCAATCCTAAATCACCAATACGATTCATGATGAATGCTTTTTTAGCAGCATTACTATACTCGATGTTCTTAAACCAGAATCCGATCAATAAATAAGAACATAATCCTACTCCTTCCCAACCAACAAACATTACGATGTAGTTAGATCCTAATACTAACAACAACATAAAGAACACGAACAAATTCAAGTACGAAAAGAATCGCGGATGATCTTGTTCATGACTCATGTATCCAATCGAATACAAATGAATTAATGTACCTACTCCTGTCACCACCATTAACATAATAACAGATAAACGATCTATTAAAAATGAAAACGGAATTGATAAGTTGCCAGAACTTATCCAATCAAAAAGGACTACTCTTTCAGGAACTGATCCTTCTTGAGCAACCTCGCCGAATATGAGTGCAGAGATGATAAAGGAAATGAATACAGCTGCAGTAGCGATTCCACCACTCATTGCAACATTGAGTCTTTTATTTAAAACTCCCACTATTATAAATCCCAGTAGCGGAAGCAGAGGTATTAACCAGGCAAATTGAACCATCATTTGGAGTTCGTGTATTTAAATTTAATTATCCTTTTAGTTTATTTAATTCATCAATATCCACCGTGCGGATATTATTGTAGATCATTACAAGTATTGCTAATCCAACAGCCACTTCCGCAGCTGCAACAGCCATGATAAAGAATACCATCACTTGTCCTGATTCATCACCATGAAAGGTAGAGAATGCTGTAAGTAACATATTCACGGCATTTAACATTAACTCAATGCACATGAAAATGATAATTGCGTTACGGCGAAACAATACGCCCATGACACCAATCGCGAATAAAATAGCAGCTAATGCTACGTAATAATTCAACGGTATGTATTGTAGTATAGAATTCATCTTATTCAACAGATTTTTTTCCAAGTAATACTGCTCCAACCATTGCGGCTAATAACAAGATGGAGATTAATTCGAATGGCAATAAGTACTGACCATATAATGCTTTCCCTAAGTTAGCTACTGTACCAACATCAGCACGATTTGAATTTGCGGCTAATGTTTCTGCGCCTTTTGTAACACCTACCATCACAAGTAATAAGCATCCAGCGGCGACGGTAGCTGCACCTTTAAGTAAATTTGTTTTATGAGGCTCTAACTCTTTATTCATATTGATGAACATCAACGTAAATAAGAAGAGAACCATGATTGCTCCTGCGTAAACGATAATATGTACAGCAAATAAAAACTGAGCATTCAATAATAAATAATGTCCCCCAATCGTGAAAAAACAGAATATCAAATACAATACACTGTGGACAGGTTTACGAGACAATACAACCATCAATGCGCTAAACACTGATAAAGTTGCAAGTACGAAGAATGGTAATGATGGATTCAAAATAATATTTTTTTAGTAATTACTGATGACGATGTGCTTTAGCTCTTAGAGAAACATCAATACGCTTATCCGCTTCTGTTCCTTCTACTAATTTATCTTTTCCGAAAATGAAATTGGTACGTACCATATCAGAAGGCACCATTCTATCGGTTAAGAAAATTGCTTCCTTCGGACAAGCTTCTTCGCATAATCCGCAGTAAATACAACGAAGCATGTTGATTTCATATACTGCTGCATATTTCTCTTCGCGATATAAATGCTCTTCTCCTTTTTTACGCTCTGCAGCTGTCATTGTAATGGCTTCCGCCGGACAAGCTACTGCGCATAATCCGCAAGCAGTACAATTTTCACGACCTTGCTCATCTCTCTTCAACACATGCCATCCTCTGTAAACGGGTGCAACAGGACGTGTTTGCTCAGGGTATTTCACCGTTGCTTTCTTGCGAAATAAATGTTTTATAGTAATAAGTAAACCGCTAAGAATCGCTGGCAGATAAATTTTCTCTGCAAAGGTCATCTCTTTATTTACTACGACTTTTGATCGATTGGTAAGTTGCATGATTGCTTTCTTATCTGATTATTAAAAATGTAATTGTCCGTTTTTGTATAGCACATAAATACCTGTGCCTAGAATATTAAGAATTCCCAATGGAATCATTGTTCTCCATCCAAGGTGCATCAATTGATCATATCTGAATCTTGGAATCGTCCAACGAATCCACATGAAGAAGAAAATGAAGAAGAAAATCTTTCCGAAGAAAATTAATGTTCCAACTATTGATAACATATTTGGTGATAAACCTAACTGATCAATGAATGGAAAATTATAACCACCAAAATATAAGGATGCAATAATTGCAGAACTGATAAACATGTTGATGTACTCTGCAAATAAATAGAATCCTAGTTTCATCGAACTATACTCTGTATGATATCCTCCCACCAATTCTGTTTCACACTCTGGTAAATCGAAAGGTGTACGATTACACTCTGCAAATGCACAAACAATAAATAAAATAACTCCTAACGGTTGCGTGAATACGTTCCAGTGAATTCCGTGTTGCTGCTCTACCATTTCACGAACACTTAAGGTTCCTGTTGTCATGATTAAAGCAATAACAGCCATACCCATTGCTAATTCGTAACTAATCATTTGTGACGAAGCACGAATAGCACCCATTAATGAGTATTTATTATTCGATGCCCACCCTCCAATCATAATTCCGTAAACACCAATTGACACAACACCAAACACGTATAAAATTCCAATATTAATATCAGTAATCTGCACAGGATAAAACGTACCGTTGATTTCTAATCCGTGTCCCCAAGGAATAACAACGCCTGTCATACAAGCAGTCATCATCATAATACAAGGACCAAGAATAAACAACAAACGATCTGCATTAGAAGGAATAATTTCCTCTTTCATGAACATTTTTACTCCATCAGCTAATGGTTGTAACAATCCAAAAGGACCTGCTCTATCCGGCCCAACTCTGTCCTGTAAAAACGCTGCGATTTTGCGCTCTGCATAAGTTGAATAGGCTGCAATACCTAACGATACCGCAAACACTATTACAACGAGCACAAATTTTATTAATAAGAATTCCATATTCTGATTTTAATCGAGATAACTTAATTATTAATTATTGTGAGCACGCTCATCAATTGATTTTTGATTCGATACATCAATCTTTAATTGCTTCTTCACTTCATAATGATTGGCAGAAATAACTGACTTACGATCAATATGTCGAGGACCTTCAATTGTCCAATCTGACTTTTCTTTCTTTTCAAAACGACATTCGTTACAAATCCATTCTTCCACTTCTCCATGAACATCTTTACGAGCAGATACGCGCAACACATCATCACCACTCGTCCACAAAACTGTTTTACCAGAACACTTCGTACAGTTACGATGTGCATTCATTGGGTTAGTAAACCACACACGACTCTTAAAACGGAACGTGCGATCTGTTAATGCACCTACAGGACAAACATCAATCACATTTCCTGAGAAATCACTGTCTAATGATTTTTCAATGTAAGTAGAAATTTCTGCTACTTCTCCTCTGTTAATCACACCATGCACACGTGAATCACATACCTGATCAGCCACCTTTACACAACGATAGCAAAGAATGCAGCGCGTCATGTGTAACTTAATGTTCTCACCGATATCAATCTTTTCAAACTCACGACGCTTAAACTCATAACGAGATTTAGCAAGTCCGTGCTGGTAACTTAAATCTTGCAAATGACATTCTCCTGCCTGATCACAAACAGGACAATCAAGAGGATGATTTAATAATAAAAATTCTACAACTCCTTTACGAGCTTCTAATAAATCAGGAGCAGTTGTATTTTGAACTTCCATTCCATCCATCACTGTTGTTCTACAAGAAGCAACAGGCTTAGGCATTGGACGAGGATCTTTTTCAGAACCCTTAGTTACTTTCACAATGCAGGTACGGCAATATCCTCCACTCGTTTTCAACTTCGAATAATAACACATTGCAGGAGGTACAATATCTCCTCCTATCATGCGCGCTGCCTGCAAGATGGTTGTTCCCTCTGGAACTTCTATAGAATGACCGTCGATGGTTACTTTAGGCATATCAATATTTTCTTATGCTACTTCCGGTGAAATATTATTCAATCGGTAATAGTGATTATCTTTTTTAATGGATGATGGATTCTTTACATACTCTTCGAATTCGCTGCGGAAATGACGAATAGCACTTGCTACCGGCCATGCTGCAGCATCTCCTAGTGGACAAATAGTTTTTCCTTCAATTTTCGATTGAATTTCCCATAGCAAATCAACATCTGCCAATGTTCCATGTCCATCTAAAATTTTATGAAGAATTTTTTCCATCCAGCCTGTACCTTCACGACAAGGACTACATTGTCCGCAACTTTCGTGATGATAGAAACGAGTAAACGTATATAGATTTTTTACAATGCTGGTATCTTCATCCATCACAATAAATCCACCTGAACCTAACATTGTTCCTGTAGCAAATCCTCCTTCTGATAATGACTCATACGACATTAAGCGAGGTTCACCATTGGCTAATTTTAATATTAAATCTTTTGGTAAAACTGGAACCGAAGATCCACCAGCAACAACTGCTTTCAAATCTTTTCCATTACGAATTCCACCACAATATTCATCTGAGTAAATAAACTCTTCAACCGGAACTCCTAATTCAATTTCATACACACCTGGTTTATTAATATGTCCACATGCAGAAATTAATTTTGTTCCTGTACTTTTTCCAACGCCAATTTTAGCATACTCATCTCCACCCATTTTCACAATTGGAACAACAGCCATGATACTCTCGACATTATTCACAACTGTTGGGCGCTGCCATAAACCTTGAATAGCTGGGAATGGAGGTTTGATACGTGGATTACCACGCTTGCCTTCTAACGATTCAATTAATGCAGTTTCTTCTCCGCAGATATATGCTCCTGCACCACAATGAACATGTAAATCAAAATCAAATCCGCTACCCATGATATTCTTTCCTAACAATCCTGCTGCATATGCCTCATCAATTGCTTTTTGTAGAATATGAAAAACATATAATAATTCACCACGGATATAGATATACGAAGTGTTAGCGCCTAATGCAAAACTACCTATGGCCATTCCCTCAATTAATAAGTGAGGAATACGCTCCATCATGTAACGATCTTTGAAAGTTCCTGGTTCCGACTCATCCGCATTACAAACTAAGTGACGAGGTACACCATCAGGCTTTGCTAAGAAACTCCACTTCATCCCTGTTGGGAATCCTGCTCCACCACGACCTCTTAATCCTGATTTTTTTACTTCTTCAACGATAGCATCCGGAGACATACCTAATGCTTTTTTCAATCCTTCGTATCCACCTTGCTTACGGTAAACATCGAGTGATTGAATGCCCGGTACATTTATATTTTCGGTTAGTAATTTACGTCCCATTTTGATTTTTATAAATTGGTTACCGGTTATTTAATTTCTTTTTTTGACCAATGAGAAACAGGCTCCACAACTGTTGCCCTGCACTCATGAATGATATTATCCACTTTGTCTAATGTCAAATTCTCATGATACGTCTCTCCTATCTGCATCATTGGTGCTGTACCACATGAAGCAAGGCATTCAACAGTTTTTAATGTAAACATGCCGTCAGCAGTTGTTTGACCTGCTTTAATCGACAATTTTTTCTCTATATATTTTACGATATCATCAGAACCTAATAACCAACAAGGACCTGTGTGACAAACTTCAATTACACATTTACCAACCGGCTTTAAGTTAAACATTGAATAGAAAGAAGCTACTTCATACACTTCAATCGGTGTAATATTTAAAAGCGAAGCAACATAGTCCATTGCATCTGAACTTAACCATCCGCCAAACTCAGCTTGCGCTACATGCAACAAAGGAATCAATGCTGACTTTTGCTTTCCTTCAGGATATCTTTTTATCATTCGTTGCGATAAAGCAAGAGCCTCGTCGCTGAACTTTAATTTATTTTCGTTATTCATATATAAATCTTGTGATTTAATATTAAGCGTCTAGTTCGCCTGCGATTACATTCATTGAACTCATTGTTAAGATAGCATCACTTAAGAATGCACCTTTAACCATTTCAGGATATGCTTGATAGTAGATAAAGCAAGGACGACGGAAATGCAAACGATAAGGCGTTCTTCCTCCATCACTCACTAAATAGAATCCTAATTCACCATTACCCCCTTCTACTGCGTGATAAACTTCCCCCTTCGGCATTTCAGTTTCTCCCATCACAATCTTAAAGTGATAAATCAATCCTTCCATTGTATTGTAAACATCTTCTTTCTCTGGCAAGAAGAAATTAGGAACATCAGCATGGAAAGTTGTTTTATCTTCCATCTTATCTAATTTTTCTACTGCCTGACGAATAATGCTTAAGCTCTGCCACATCTCCTGCTCACGAACCATAAAACGATCGTAAGTATCACCGTTTGTTCCTAGTGGAATATCAAAAGTAAAATCTTCGTAACCAGAATAAGGATTCATCACACGCACATCGTAGTCAACACCAGCTGCACGTAAATTCGGACCTGTAAATCCGTATTGCAATGCACGCTCTGCAGTGATAGGTCCGCAGTTAATTGTTCTATCCATAAAGATGCGATTACGCACCAATAAGTTTTCGAACTCTTTTAATCCTTCAGGAAACTCTTTCAACAATTTATGAATCTTCTCCCATGCAAGTGGAGTAAAATCTCTTTCAAGTCCGCCAATACGACCAATATTCGTTGTTAAACGCGCACCACACAACTCTTCATAAATTTCATAGATAAATTCTCTCCATTGAAAAACATATAAGAATCCCGTCATTGCACCACTATCTACTCCAATAACGGAGTTACAAATAATGTGATCCGCAATACGCGCTAATTCCATTATGATCACACGTAAATATTGAACGCGCTTTGGGATTTCTATTCCTGCCAACTTCTCAACCGTCATATGCCATCCCATATTATTAATTGGTGATGAGCAATAATTTAATCGATCGGTAATAGGAGTAATCTGATTATAAGGTCTGCGCTCTGCTAACTTTTCGAAAGCTCTATGAATATAACCAATAGTTGGTTGAGCCTCTACGATTAACTCACCATCCATCTTCATGACATTTTGAAAAATACCATGTGTTGCTGGATGCGTTGGACCTAAATTCAGGATTGTATATTCTTTCTCTTTGAGAATTTCTTTGTTTGAGTTCATCTTAGTAAATATTAACGGCCAAACATTTTATCATCTTTATCACCTCTGAAAGGATCTTCCAACGGAAACTCCTTGCGCATTGGCCATCCAACCAATGAATCCATATTCAGAATTCTTCTCATATCAGGGTGACCATGAAAACGGAATCCGTAGAAATCATGCGTCTCACGCTCTTGCCAGTTTGCAGCAGGCCAGATGTCTGACATCGTATCAAATACAGGCTCGCTGTCATTGGTAAATGATTTTATTCTGATTCGAAAATTAGCAGGCATATTATGCAACTGATACATCATTCCGAACTGAGCCGCCTGATCAGGGAAATGTAATCCGCATAGCGTAGTAAGAAAATGAAAATTTAACGATTCGTCGTCATGTAAAAATTTCATGATCGACTTCAAACTGCTTTTTTCAACTGTAATCGTTAAAAAATCGTGTAGCATTTCAATACTCTGAATTGCACCTTCAAATTTCGATTGCAGTTTTTCTGTGATGTATTCCTGTGTTAATGAGGACATGATAATTATTTAATTACTCGATACCATAAGAAGCTAATAACTCCTGATACTCTGGAGAATTTCTTCTACGCAACGATTCATTTTGAACTAATTCTTGAATTTTTAATACGCCGTCGATAATTTGCTCAGGACGAGGAGGGCAACCAGGCACGTAAACATCAACAGGAATAATTCTATCGATACCTTGTAAAACACTGTACGTATCGAATATTCCACCTGTAGAAGCACAAGCACCAACAGCAATTACCCATTTAGGTTCTGCCATTTGCTCATAAACCTGACGAAGTACTGGTCCCATTTTCTTTGAGATTGTTCCCATCACCATCAGCAAGTCAGCCTGACGAGGAGAAAAACTCAAACGCTCAGCACCAAAACGACCGAAATCGTAAGTGGATGCCATCGTTGCCATGAACTCAATTCCGCAACAAGAGGTAGCAAAAGGAAGCGGCCAGATTGAATTCTTTCTTGCCATTCCAACTGCTTTATCGAGGGAAGTTGCCAGGAATCCTGGCCCTTCAAACCCTTCTAACTTTTGATTATTTTCAGACATGATGAATGTATTATTACTCCCACTTAAGGGCGCCTTTTTTAATAATGTAAATCAATCCAAGGATCAACAATCCTAAGAAAACAAGCATTTCACCGAATGCGGCTAATCCTACTTTGCTCCACTCTGCAAAATTTACCGCCCATGGAT
>JBDKGQ010000022.1:0-9191 GCA_039798145.1 Bacteroidota bacterium | reverse complement strand
AGGCTGTTGATGGATATCAAGAAGCAATTGAAAAAGTAGGCGGAAGCACCGCAACTCTATAAGCGCTTATGAAAAACTTTATCCAAACTCTACAGAACATCTTTAAGATTGACGATTTAAAAACAAGAATCGTTAATACAATTTTGTTCTTATTAATTTATCGCTTGGCTGCACATGTTGTATTGCCTGGGGTAGATCCTGCTCAATTATCCGGTTTGAAAAACCAGACTTCAGGCGGTATTTTAGGCTTGTTGGATATGTTTGCCGGCGGAGCTTTTTCGCAAGCTTCAATAGTTGCTTTAGGTATCATGCCTTACATTTCAGGCGGTTCCTTATTTTCAGAAATTACAGAAAGAAGGAGAGAGTGGAAGAAATAAGCTTAATCAATTCACTCGTATATTAACTGTTATCGTAGTAATGTTCCAGGCTCCTGGTTATTTAATTAACTTAAGAACTCAGGCTCCAGGTGCAATTATCGCTTATACAAATCCTGGCATTATTTCACCGACGTTCTTCATGGTAATGGCAACATTAATTATCATCGGAGGTACATTGTTCGTTATGTGGTTAGGTGAACGTATTACTGAAAAGGGTATTGGTAATGGTATTTCATTAATTATCATGACTGGTATCATCGCTCGATTACCTTTCGCATTACGTGACGAATTCTTCTCACGTTTAAATGAACAAGGTGGTGGTTTAGTTGTGTTCTTAATTGAAATAGTAGCATTATTTGCAATTGTTATGGCTGTTATCTTATTAGTTCAAGGAACTCGTAAAATTCCAGTACAATTCGCTAAGAAAATAGTAGGTAATAAGCAATATGGTGGAGCTCGTCAGTATATTCCATTAAAGGTGAATGCTGCTGGTGTAATGCCAATCGTGTTTGCTCAAGCTATTATGTTTATCCCTGCATATATCGCTCAATTCTTCCCGGAATCAGATATGTGGAGAGGTTTCGCTGCATCAATTACTGATTTTCATTCGGTAACTTATAATGTAATTTTCGCAACATTAATTATATTGTTTACTTACTTCTACACTGCTATTGCTGTTAATCCTAGTCAGATGGCAGATGATATGAAGAAGAATGGTGGATTTATCCCAGGTGTAAAGCCGGGTCGTAAGACTTCTGAATTCATTGATGATGTGATGTCGAAAATCACGTTACCGGGATCAATCTTCCTTGCATTAGTTGCTATTATGCCGACTTTTGCAAAATTAATTGGAGTTAATTCAAATTTTGCTCAGTTCTATGGTGGTACTTCATTGTTAATTACAGTGGGTGTTGTTTTAGATACTTTGCAACAAATAGAAAGTCATTTGCTAATGCGTCACTATGATGGATTGATGAAATCAGGACGTATTAAAGGTCGCTCAACGCCTGCAACTGCCTGATTTATTTATACACTGTAGTTGATGAGCAGCGGAGTAATTGTGTATAAAACAAAATCAGAAATTGAGCAACAAAGAGAGAGTTCTTTACTTGTTGGAAAGACATTGGCAGAAGTTGCCAGTCATTTGAAACCCGGAGTAACAACTTTGCAGTTGGATTCGATTGCAGAACAGTTTATCCGTGATCACCAAGCGGAACCTTCGTTTAAAGGCTACCACGGATATAAACATTCGTTGTGTATTTCGGTAAATGAAGAAGTAGTGCATGGTATTCCTGGATCTAGAGTTATTATGGATGGGGATGTAGTTTCAATTGACTGTGGAGTGTTTAAGAATGGATTTCATGGAGATTCAGCTTATACATTTCCGATTGGTGTTGTGTCAGAAGAAGTTTTAAACTTGTTAAGAGTTACTAAAACGTCACTGATGCAAGGAATTGCCAAGGCAAGAAATGGCAATAGAGTAGGTGATATTAGTGCTGCCGTTCAGGAATATGCTGAATCATTTGGTTATGGAGTAGTGAGAGAGTTAGTAGGACACGGAGTAGGAAGAAATCTTCACGAAAAACCAGAAGTGCCAAATTATGGTAAGCGTTCTTCAGGACCAGTTTTAAAAGAAGGAATGGTGATAGCAATTGAACCAATGATTAACATGGGGCCACGTCACATCAGACAATTAAAAGATGGCTGGACAGTGATAACATTAGATCGATTACCATCAGCTCACTTCGAACACACAGTAGCTATCACGGATAGCATGCCTGATGTCTTAAGTTCTTTCCAAGAAATAGAAATTGCAATAACAAAAAATAAAAATATAACCGAGGTCATCTCGACGATAGTATAGTATATGTCAAAACAACCAGCAATAGAGCAAGATGGGGCAATCGTAGAAGCCCTTTCCAACGCAACGTTTCGTGTTGAGCTTGAAAATGGTCATGAGATAATAGCTCATATTTCAGGAAAGATGAGAATGAATTATATTAAAATTCTTCCTGGTGATAGAGTAAAAGTGGAGATGTCTCCATATGATTTATCAAAAGGCAGAATAACATACAGATATAAATAACAGTAAAATCATAGTTGGTATACCAATTAAAATAACAGGAAAATGAAAGTACGTCCATCCTTAAAAAAGCGCAGCGCCGATTGTAAAATCGTACGTCGTAAAGGCCGCCTTTATGTAATCAACAAGAAAAACCCACGCTATAAAATGCGTCAAGGGTAATAACCATTAAAAATTGTCAAACATTAAGTAATTATATTCTTCAATGGCTCGTATATCAGGTATAGATTTACCAAAGAATAAAAGAGGTGAGATAGGTCTCACGTACATCTTCGGAATTGGACGCTCAAGCGCACAAAGAATTCTTTCAGAAGCTGGAGTAAGCTTCGATAAGAAAGTTAATGAGTGGAACGATGATGAATTAACGAAAATTCGTACAATCATTAATGATCAATTTAAAGTGGAAGGAGCTTTACGTTCTGAGACACAATTGAACATTAAGCGATTAATGGACATCGGTTGCTACCGTGGTGTTCGTCACCGTTCAGGTTTACCTGTGCGTGGTCAGCGTACGAAAAACAACTGCCGTACACGCAAAGGAAAGCGTAAGACAGTAGCAAACAAAAAGAAAGTAACTAAGTAATAATTGAAAAGATAATCCATAACAATGGCTAAACAAACTAAAGCTGTAAAGAAAAAAGTAGTAAAAGTTGAGGCTGCAGGAGAGGCGCATATCAGTGCTACTTTTAACAACATTATCATTAGCTTGACAAACACTTCTGGTCAGGTTATTTCATGGGCTTCTGCCGGAAAGATGGGCTTCAGAGGTTCTAAGAAAAACACACCATACGCTGCTCAGTTAGCTGCTGCAGATTGTTCTAAAGTTGCTTATGACTTAGGATTACGTAAG
The DNA here is from genome assembly GCA_039798145.1 of Bacteroidota bacterium. GTDB lineage: Bacteria > Bacteroidota > Bacteroidia > AKYH767-A > OLB10 > CAINEC01. The sequence goes on along the minus strand of JBDKGQ010000022.1, from coordinate 5,881 downwards.
GTAAAGGTTTTCGTAAAAGGACCTGGTTCTGGTCGTGAGTCTGCAATCCGTACAATTCATACTTCTGGTATCGAAGTTACTGAGATCATGGATATCACTCCAATTCCTCACAACGGATGTCGTCCTCCTAAGAAGAGAAGAATCTAATCAATTTTAAACCACTTAACGAGATAATAATTTACAATGGCAAGATATATTGGCCCCAAAACCAGGATTAGTAGAAAGTTCCGTGAGCCTATTTATGGACCGGATAAGAACTTTGATAAGCGTAGCTATCCTCCAGGACAACATGGACAAAATAAGAAGCGTGCAAAGGTTTCTGAATATGCAGTTCAGTTGATGGAGAAGCAAAAAGTAAAATACATGTACGGTATTCTTGAGCGTCAGTTCGCTAAGATTTTTGATCGTGCATCAAGAATGGAAGGTATCACAGGTGAAAACCTATTAAAATTAATTGAGTCGCGTTTAGACAATGTTGTTTACCGTATGGGATTAGCACCAACTCGTTCTGCTGCACGTCAATTAGTAGGTCACCGTCACATTACTGTTAATGGTGAATTAGTAAATATTCCTTCTTACACATTACGTGCTGGTGATGTTATTGGAGTTCGTGAGAAATCAAAATCTCTTTCTTCAATTTCTGAAGCTGTTGCTTCAAGAACAAACAAATATGCTTGGATTGAGTGGGATGGAAGTAAGATGGCGGCTAAATTCTTAAATGCCCCTTCACGTGAAGAGATTACTGAAAATATTAAAGAACAATTAATCGTCGAGTTATACTCTAAGTAATCTTGAAAATTAATTAGCCCTTTAATTATAAATTAATCAACCAAAAAAAATAAATATAAAAACATGGCAATATTAGCCTTTCAACAACCAGACAAAGTGATTATGAATCATGCTACCGAAACTTTCGGTCAGTTTGAGTTCCGTCCTTTGGAGCCTGGATACGGTATTACAGTTGGCAACGCATTGCGTAGAATATTACTAAGTTCACTTGAAGGATATGCTATCACTTCAGTGAGATTAGGAGGAGTTGATCACGAGTTCTCTACAATCAAAGGTGTTATTGAAGATATGACGGAAATTATTTTGAACTTAAAGCAAGTTCGATTTAAACGTCAAATTGAAGGAACAGATTCTGAAAAAGTTCATGTAACAGTAGGAGGAAAAGACACTTTCACAGCTGGTGATATTGCAAAGCATACAACAGCATTTCAGGTTTTAAATCCAGAGTTCGTGATTTGCAACATGGAAACTAGTGTGAAATTAGAATTAGATATTACAATTGAAAAGGGTAGAGGTTATATTCCATCTGAAGAAAACAGAACAAGTACTGCTCCTATCGGAACAATTTTCTTAGATGCGATTTATACTCCAATCCGTAATGTAAAGTATTTCATCGAAAACTTCCGCGTTGAGCAGAAAACCGATTATGAGAAGTTAGTACTTGAAATCACAACTGATGGTTCAATTCATCCGAAAGATGCGTTGAAAGAAGCTGCTGAAATTCTTATTCACCACTTCATGTTGTTCTCTGATGAGAAGATTACATTAGAGTCTAAGCCTAAGCAACCAGCTGAAGAATTAGATGAGGCAACATTACATATGCGTCAGTTATTAAAAACTAAGTTAGTTGATATGGATCTAAGCGTTCGTGCATTAAATTGCTTGAAAGCTGCAGATGTTGATACACTTGGTGATTTAGTAAGCTATTCAAAAGCTGATTTATTAAAATTCAGAAACTTTGGTAAGAAGTCATTAACTGAGTTAGAAGAATTAGTAAGAAGTAAAAATTTAAACTTTGGTATGAACGTATCGAAGTATATGTTAGATAAAGATTGATTAATTATTCATCAATCACAATAAGTTAAAAAATAAAGTAATTATATTATAAAATGCGTCACGGTAAGAAAAATAACCATTTGGGCCGTAAAGAAGGGCATCGCTACGCGTTGCTTAGTAACTTGGCTGTATCATTAATTACGCATAAGCGTATCTTTACAACAGTTGCAAAAGCAAAAGCGCTTCGTGTTTTTGTTGAGCCTCTTATCACTAAATCAAAAACAGATTCAACTCACTCTCGCCGTACGGTGTTTGCTGATTTGCAAAATAAAGAAGCAGTTTCTGAATTATTCAGAACAGTAGCTACTAAGATTGCTGATCGTCCGGGTGGATATACACGTATCATCAAAATTGGTAACAGACCTGGTGATGCTGCTGAAATGGCAATGATTGAATTAGTAGATTTCAACGAAAATCTATTAAAAGATAAAGGTGCTAAGAAAGCTACTAAGACTCGTCGTCGTGGAGGTTCTACTAAAAAAGCTACAACAGCTAAAGCTGATAGTGCTGAAGGAATATCAACAGAAGAATAAGATTCTTATACATAACAGAAGAGTGGGTTGTTGTTTATCAATAACCCACTTTTTTATTTTGTCGATTTTTATAAGCATAAAAAAAGTCCTGATTTAATCAGGACTTTTAGTTTAATATGTACTTGTATTATTTTACACGCTCAACGTAAGAACCAGTGCGAGTATCGATTTTAATTTTCTCTCCTTCTCCAACAAATAAAGGTACATTTACAATTGCACCGTTTTCTAATGTAGCAGGCTTTAATGTATTTGTTGCAGTATCGCCTTTTACACCTGGCTCGCAATAAGTAATTACCATTTCTACGAATGTCGGAGCTTCTGCTGTAATTGGCATTTCACTTTCGAAAGATACTTTCACTTCCATTCCTTCTTTTAAGAACTTTAAAGATTCTCCAAATAATTGATCGGGGATAGGAATTTGTTCAAAGTTTTCTTTATCCATACAAATAAGAGAATCACCATCATTATAAAGGTATTCCATCATTTTGTATTCAACACGAGCGATTTCAACCTCTTCACCTGAACGGAAGCGGTTTTCAATGATTTTACCATTCAAGATATTTTTCATCTTACCTTGATAAAACGCTCTTAAGTTTCCTGGTGTTCTGTGTTGCCATTCTGTAACAACGCATAATTCACCGTTTATTCTTAATACTGTTCCTACATGAACATCACTTGTTGTAGCCATTTTGATTTAAATTAAAGAAGGCAGAGTGGTAGCTCTGCCTTCGGTTTTTTTAATGATTAACCTTCTACTACTTCGAAGTTTAATTTTGCTTTAATATCTCTGTGAACATTGATTTCAGCAACGTATGCTCCAGTCTTCTTAATGTGATCTGTAGGCATTGTTATTTGCTTCTTGTCGACTTCATAACCCATTGCAGTAAGTTTATCTACTAACTGCTGAGATGTGATAGAACCGAACAATTTACCATTTTCGCCAACTTTAGCTCCAATAGATAATGTTACACTTTCTAATTTAGCAACCAATGCTTCAGCATCCATACGCAATTTGTTAATCTTGTGCGCACGTTGTTTTACTGTTTCTGCATTGATTTTTCTGTTGCTGTCATTTGCAATTACTGCGAATCCACGAGGGATAAGGTAATTCAAACCATAACCATTACGAACTTTCACGATTTCATCAGCGAAGCCCAGGTTTTTGATGTCTTGTTTTAAAATTACTTCCATGCTATTGTCCTCCTCCTTATTTTAATAAATCTGTTACATAAGGCATCAATGCTAGATGACGAGCACGAGCGATTGCCTGTCCAACTTTACGTTGGTACTTTAATGATGTTCCTGTTAAACGACGAGGAAGAATTTTTCCTTGCTCATTAACGAACTTGGTTAAGAAAGTTGCATCTTTATAATCGATGTACTTAATTCCAATTTTCTTGAAACGACAGTATTTCTTTTTGTTTACCTCTACTGCCGGTGGATTGAGGTAACGGATTTCTCCATTTACGTGTGTAGTTGCCATTTTCGGTTTCGAGTTTTAATTTACTGATTCTTCTTGTTTTTTCTGAGATGCATTCTTGCGTTTGCGCTCGTTGTACGCGATAGCGTGTTTGTCAAGAGCAATTGTTAGGAATCGCATGATGCGCTCATCTCTTTTGTACTCAACTTCCATTTTAGCGATCAATGTTGGATCAGCTTGGAATTCGAATAAGAAGTAAAAGCCTGTGCTTTTCTTCTGGATAGGATAGGCCAGCTTGCGTAATCCCCAATTGTTCTCATGAACAATTACGGCTCCGTTATCGGAGAGGAATTTACGATACTTTGCAACCGCTTCTTCAACCTGCTCTTGTAAAAGAACTGGAGTAAGAACGATTACAGTTTCATACTGCTTGGTCATTTTGTTTGTTTGTTAAATTAATTTATTTGAATTATCCCTGTTTTTAGGGAGGGCAAAGATAGGGCTTTAACTCTTAAAATCAAACAAGATGGACTAAAAAAATCCTGTTTTTTACTCGTATCGCAAGGCCTCAATTGGATCTAGTTTAGATGCTCTAATAGCAGGGTATAATCCACTGATAATTCCCACGATAAAACAAAGGGTGAAACCCATTAACATCCATGCCCAGGGTATAATTACACCCGCACCCGTAGCAAAGGCAACTAAGTTCCCAATTAGGATTCCTAATAATACTCCTAAAAGTCCACCAATCTGGCAAATTACAATAGCTTCAGTTAAAAATTGACGTCTGATGTTTTCTGCCGTTGCTCCTAACGATTTCCTAATACCAATTTCGCGCGTTCGTTCAGTCACCGATACCAACATAATATTCATCAAGCCAATTGCTGCACCTAGTAAAGTAATAACTCCAATAAAAATTGCGGCGGCTCTAAGGTATATCAAATTGTCAAAAAGTGCCTTTGAAAGACTATCACTTTGTGAAAGCCCAAAGCTATCAGGGTTGCCTAGTTTGTCCTTTCTAATTGTTCTCATTAGCCCCGTAGCCTGACCGTTAATTACCTGTAAGTCTTCTACAGAATTAGCTTTTATTGTGATCGAATAAGACGTGCTGTTCGATAAGTAATTCATTTTGGCATTTAAAATAGGGATTGATACCATCTTGTCGCCACCAAATCCCATACTGCTACCTTTTTCTGCGAGACTACCTATCACTCGGTATTGCTTACTGCCGATGTAAACCAGTTTGTCTACAGGATTCTGATTTAAAAATAATTTATCTGATATCTCTTTACCCAGCAAGCAAACATTAGCACCCATTTCGAGATCCTGCTTGTTAAAATTCCTTCCATTTTTTATCTGATAACCTAATACCTCAAAATAGTTTTCGTCAACTCCCATCACTAAAATATTGGGATTTGTTTTCTTCGATTCAAAGCGAACAGTCCCAACAGGAGTTACAGACACCGACAACGAAACAGTTCCCGGAGAGTCAAAATGATCCTTAAAGTAATTAGCCTGGTAAAAATTAATTGGAGGAAATACATTTCTTTTACCCGGACCATGTCCCATACGAATGGAGGAGGAAACATTGCGGATAGTGACAGAGTTGCTACCCATCATTGAAAATGAATTATTCAAAGAATATTTTACCGCATCAATAGCTGTTAATGTTCCAACTAAAGCCATAATGCCTAACGCAATGATAAAAATCGTTAGCGAAGCTCTCAGTTTTTGACTTTTGATAGCCTGTAGGGATATGGATAAGTTTTCCTTCGTAGTCACTTGTCAAAAGTACGTATGATTGCTGTATGTACTGTAAAAATCATTAAATGTTTTTAGTTTTTCTTTGCGTTTTGACTGTGTTGTGAGTATACTTGCATATCAAAATTAAATAACATTAAAAAAATAGCATTTTTAATCGAATTCTTCACGTTGACTTCTGTTGCATTTGCTAATGCACAATCAACTGAAAAAGTATCTCAACAAAATCCAGAGAAGAAAGAAAAAACATGTGACAAGAAATCTGAAAAATCTTGTTGCTCTAAAAAAGAAGCTAGCACTACTTCAAAATCTTGTAATAAGG
>JBDKGQ010000021.1:0-8930 GCA_039798145.1 Bacteroidota bacterium | reverse complement strand
ATGGAGCACTCATAAAAGTGATCCTGTGTTTGCTAAAGAAGCAACCGAATTTGTAGATGCATATGTCTCACATAAAGTAGATCAGACAACAGTAGGTGCGTCAGGAGCGGTTTACGGTTTATTGCTCGCCTTCGGGATGTTGTTTCCCAATGCACTTTTGTATTTGTACTTCGCCATTCCTATACGAGCTAAATATGCTGTTGCTTTGTTTGGATTGCTTGAATTATATTCGGGTGCACAAAACAGTGGAAGTGATAATGTCGCGCATTTCGCACATTTAGGCGGAATGATATTCGGCTATTTTTTAATTGTATCGTGGAAGAAAAAATCGTTTGATCGATTTAATATGAATAATAAAGATTGGTTTGATAACTAATTTTAGGTGATGAAAAATTTACTGCAGGACATTAAAAATTATTTCAACAACAATATGGTTTTGTACCGCTTGGTATTAATCAATGTGGTAGTTTTTATTGGCATTAACTTTTTTGATCTATTTAGCTTTTTATTCGGATGGCATTTTTCATTGGATAGATTGATGAGATCGTTTTTCGGTTTAGAAGCTGGAATCTCTAATTTCATTTGGAAGCCATGGACGATCGTTTCTTACATGTTTTTGCATGATGATATTTTTCACATCTTGTTTAATATGTTGTTCCTAACCTGGACAGGTAAATTGTTCTCTGAGTATCTCGGTAATCAAAAGCTAAGTGCTACTTATTTTTTAGGTGGTATTTGTGGTGGATTGTTTTATATGGTCGCTTATCAGATCTTTCCAGCGTTTGCTAATCATGATCAGGCGATATTAATTGGCGCATCTGCTGGCGTGCTTGCCGTGTTTTTTGCAGCTGCGACCTTGTTACCTAACTACACTACACAATTATTATTTATTGGAAATATCAAATTGAAATTCCTGGCTATCATAATGTTTTTACTTTATGCATTTAGTATTCCCAGTGGTAATGCAGGTGGACATATAGCGCATATTGGTGGGGCGTTGTTTGGATTCGTTTCTATTAAGTTTTTACAATCTGGTACCGACATTACTAAGTGGTTTTCAAAATTGTTCTCATTTAAATCAAGGTCACGCAAGAATATGAAAGTAGTCTATCGCAGCAATGAAAATGCTGACGAGATTTACTTGAATAAACAACGCATGACTCAAGAGAATTTAGATCGCATTCTCGATAAAATAAACCGCTCTGGTTTTGATAGTCTAACCGCCGACGAAAAGGAGTTTTTGTACAAGGCGAGTGGCAAATAACTATTTTCTCAAATTGGGAAAAAGTTGTGCCGAATAGGGATAAAATTCGATGTTTTCTCGTTTTTGGCTATTATATTTTCTTGTATATGACATTGAATGTCAAGCTTAATTAAAATAAATTTCTTAATATTGCAGACCCATTTGGCCGTTGGTATAATAATGGGAATATAATAAGTAAATTATTAAAAATCTATCCTCATGCGAGTTAAAATCTCCTTCTTACGCGATCAGGCATCAGCAAACACAATTCCTCTTCATCATCAGTCTTTATTGTGTGAATCATTAATTCCTATGATTGAAGCAATTGGCGGTGATGCTTCTCAATTTAGTTTCTCTTCATTGAAAGGTACTTCAAAAATTCAAAACGGATTCATGCGCTTTTTGAGTTCTAAAGTAACCTTAGTGGTATCTAGTCGTCAGGCAGATAAATTAGAGCAATTAGTATCAAAGATTTTTGAACAACCTTATTTAGCAGTAGGTAAAATGAACTTAATGCCTCGTAGTCATGAGTCAATTGTTGATCCTGAATTCTCTGTTAAAATGCGTTACTTATGCATTAGTCCATTGATTCTTGTTGATCCACGTGTTGATTCTGAAAGAAGTCAAATTTCAATTGATCCAACTTCACATGAGTTTTCAGATATTTTATACGAACAAACATTAGATCGTATGGAGAAAGCAGGATTTACAGAAGCAGATCTAAATAATTTTGCTGAGTTCGATGCGCAACCAGATCAAGATTACGTTCAGAAAATTAATGAGTCAGGAAAAAAATTCGCTCGTTACTATAAAGCAAATGATGGCAGCAATATGATGGGATACTTATTACCATTTACATTGCATGCACATGTCGATGTACACCGTTTTATCTGGGAGTGTGGTATCGGCGCTATGACCGAAGAAGGTTATGGTATGGTGGATATGGTTAAAGAATAATATTCGTTAATAAAACATTTTGGCAAACAGGACTTTTTAAGTCCTGTTTGTTATTTTTGGCCTACCCCAAACAATATGAATTCAAAAAATAAAAAACGATTAGTTATCCTCTTTTCAATCGTTACGATTTTAATCATTATAGTATTTGCCATCCGACAACCAATTCTAAACTATGTTATCGAGAAGGCAAAAGTTAAAGTAAAGCAGAAATTTAACGCAACACTCGTTGTTGGTAATGCTGAGTTTAAAGGGATTCGAGAGTTGTGCATTGATGATGTAGCACTCATTCCCTCTAATGGTGATACGCTTTTTACGTTAAAACATCTAAGTGCAAAAATTAGATTATCGAAATTATTAGTTGGTAAAGTAACAACTCGTTCGTTGGTAGCTCAAGGAGTCTCTATCACATTGATTAAAAAAGATTCAATCGATAATTATTCTGAATTTTTGAAAAGTGATACTAAAAAAGAAGATCAGTCAGCAAAAGATAATTCTATCGGACTCAACGAACGTTTTGCTTCTGTTTATGAAAAGATCAATGATTTGTTTAATGAAGAAATTACTTTAGAAAATTTTCATTTATCCTATCAGAAAAACGATGTTGTTGAATCACTTGATCTACCATTGCTGAATTTTGATGGAGAGAAATTTAATTCTTCATTGGTAATGAATTCTAAAGAAGGAAAATCTGATTGGCAAATTGTTGGTACAGCCAATGCCTCAGAAGGGGAGTATGATTTTTCAATGGTGCGTAAGTCATCTAACGTTGTTGCATTACCGTTTGTTGATTTGTATGACGGATTTAAGTTTTGTTTCGATAAAGCCAATATTCAATTAAAAGCAGATATCAGTGAAAATAATGTTCCATTCTCTGTTATTTTTTCAATGGATAATTTCCTGGTAAATCATTGGAGGATTTCACCTGAAAACGTAGTAATCCCTGCAATGGCGGCGCAATTCAATTTAAACTTTTCAGAGGATAGTGTTTATACAGCTAGTCCAACATTCTTCTCCGTCAATAAACTGTTAGTGAATTTTCAAACAACATATGCTCGCGGTAAAAAAGGTTATTTGACATTAAACGCAGGATTCGATGCTCCTCAGGCTCAGTCACTATTTGATGCATTACCTGCGGGAATGTTTTCATCGTTTGTAGGCTTCAAAGCGAATGGAGGATTAGCGTATTCGTTACGCTTTCATTTACCCTTCGATAAACCTGACTTACTCGACTTTGATTCTAAACTTACACCTAGTAAATTTAGTGTGACGAGTTGGGGTAATGGCGGATTTACAAAAATGAATACTTCGTTTTCGTTCACAGCTATGGATGGAAGTCGACCTGTTCGTTCTTTTCTTGTTGGACCTGAAAATCCGAGTTTTGTTCCTCTTGCCGGCATCTCTCCTTATCTTCAAAACTGTGTACTTACATCCGAAGATCCAAGTTTCTTCAATCATGGTGGATTTGTAGAGGAAGCCTTTAAACAATCAATTGCTACCAATTTTAAGAAGGGTAGATTCGTGCGCGGCGGTAGTACTATCTCTATGCAGCTTGTCAAAAATGTTTTCTTGAGTCGTAATAAAACAATTGCACGTAAGCTTGAAGAGGTTTTGATTGTATGGCTCATAGAGCGTAATCGATTGGTTTCAAAAGAAAGAATGTTTGAGGTCTATTTGAATATTATCGAGTGGGGACCAAATGTTTATGGTATTGGTGAGGCCTCGAATTATTACTTCGAAAAGCCAGCATCAGCGCTAAACTTACAGGAATCGTGTTTCCTTTCAAGCATTATTCCTCATCCTAAATATTATAAATCGGCATTCGACTCTACAGGTGCTTTCTCGAATTCGATGAAGAACTATTATAAAATGATTGCTAATCGTTTGGTTACGCGTGAGAAAATAACTGCGGCAGAGGTGGATACCAATTTCCTTCCAATGAACCTATCGCAGGCTTGCAAAAATTATCTCATGCCTCCTGATACCTTGGTAATCGATTCATTAGAAGTGATTGAGCCCCTTGAAATAGTGGAGTAAAGCTTCTTTATTTCGATTGGTAGTATCACAATCATTTACCCCTTTTAATCAGGAAAAATTCTGCTTTCTCACAACAATAATGTTAAAAAACTACTGTTTTGGTTAGTAACTTCCCCTTGCGGAATTGCTAAATTTGAGACGCGTGTCGTGTTAGTTTACGACCTTTGCAAAAATTAATTTTAATTGAAGATTTAAGATGGCGAAAAAGAACGAATTAACTATTGACCATAATTATACCGAAGATAGTATCCAAAGTCTCGATTGGAAGCAGCATATCCGTTTGCGTCCCGGAATGTATATCGGTAAGTTAGGCGATGGTTCAAGTAAAGATGATGGTATCTATGTTTTGTTGAAAGAGGTAGTTGATAATTGTATCGATGAATATGTGATGGGGTATGGTAAAAAGATTGAAATTGAAGTAAAAGAAGGCCGTTGCCGTGTTCGTGATTATGGTCGTGGAATTCCCCTGGGAAAAGTAGTAGAGTGCGTTTCAAAAATTAATACAGGTGGTAAATACGATAGTCAGGCTTTCCAAAAGTCGGTTGGTTTGAATGGAGTAGGTACGAAAGCCGTTAATGCCCTTTCTTCTTATTTCAGAGTGCAAGCGGTTCGTCAGGGTAAAACAACATGGGCAGAATTCGAGAGAGGAGAGTTGACAAAAACGAAACATGAATTGCCAACTGATTTATCAGATGGTACTGAAGTGTCTTTTGATTGTGATGGTGATATTTTTACGGATTACCATTATCGCATGGATTACATCGAAACGATGGTGCGTAACTATACGTTTTTGAATGTTGGTTTAACAATCGTTTTTAACGGACAAGAATTCAGATCGGAAAATGGATTACTTGATTTGTTGAATACGCATATCAGCGATGAACCATTATATCCTGTCATTCATTTACGTTCGAAGGATATTGAGATTGCGTTTACACATACAACTGCTTACGGAGAAGATTATTATTCATTCGTTAACGGACAACATACCACACAAGGTGGTACTCACTTAGCAGCTTTCCGCGAGGCATTGGTAAAAACAGCACGCGACTTCTACGGAAAAGATTTTGATCCTGCAGATGTTCGTACGTCAATTACCGGTGCAATCAGCGTGCGTATTCAAGAGCCCGTGTTTGAATCGCAAACAAAAACAAAATTAGGTTCTCAAAATACACATCCAGGTGGACCATCACTTCGTACGTGGATCGTTGACTTTGTAAGTAATCAATTAGATAATTATTTACATAAGCATCCTGAAACAGCTGAAGCTTGGAAGAAGAAGATTCTTCAAAGTGAAAGAGAAAGAAAAGAAATTGCTGGAATTAAAAAGCTCGCAAACGAAAGAGCGAAGAAAGCAAACCTTCATAATAAAAAACTTCGCGATTGTCGCGCACATCTAACGGATATGCGTAACCCCGAACGAATGAATACTACGTTATTTATTACCGAGGGTGATTCAGCTTCTGGTTCTATTACGATTGCACGTGATGTAAATACGCAAGCGGTGTTTAGCTTGAAAGGAAAGCCGCTTAACTGTTTCGGATTAACAAAAAAGATTGTTTACGAAAACGAAGAGTTTAACCTTTTACAGAATGCACTTAACATTGAAGATGGTTTAGAAACGTTACGTTACAACAGAATTGTAATTGCAACCGATGCCGATGTGGATGGTATGCATATTCGTTTGTTGCTACTAACATTCTTCTTGCAGTTCTTCCCAGAATTAGTAAAGAATAATCACGTTTACATTCTGCAAACGCCTTTATTCCGTGTGCGTAATAAGAAAGAAACAATTTATTGTTACAGTGATATGGAACGTCAGCTGGCTATTCAAAAGCTGGGAGCTAAACCAGAGATCACACGATTTAAGGGACTCGGAGAAATTTCTCCTGATGAGTTTAAGAACTTTATTGGAAAGAAAATTCGTCTCGACCCTGTTACTTTGCAAGGTGAATCATCATTGCATAGTTTGTTAGATTATTACATGGGTAAAAATACTCCCGATCGTCAGGAGTTTATTATAAGTAATCTTCGTATAGAAGAAGAATTAGAGCCATTAGAAGAAAAAGAAAATGTTGAACTAGAAACGGCTGAATAATAGTTTTAAAAATGCAGAAAGATTTGGATAATTCGAAAGATAAAAGAGATGAACAACATGGTCAGGTAGGAACCATGTACCAGAATTGGTTTTTAGATTATGCTTCTTATGTAATCATGGAGCGTGCAGTGCCTTATCTCGATGACGGTGTTAAACCTGTTCAACGAAGAGTATTGCATGCAATGTGGGAGTTGGAAGATGGTCGTTATAATAAGGTAGCTAATATCATCGGTCATACGATGAAGTATCATCCGCATGGTGATGTTTCAATCGGTGATGCCTTAGTGCAAATAGGACAAAAGAATTTATTAATCGATACGCAGGGAAACTGGGGAAATATTTTTACAGGTGATAGTGCAGCCGCTTCTCGTTACATTGAAGCTCGTTTGAGTAAGTTTGCTTTAGAAGTTTTATATAATCCTAAAACAACAATATGGCAATCTTCTTATGATGGTAGAAATAAAGAGCCTGTTGCATTACCAGTTAAATTTCCTTTGTTACTTGCATTAGGTGTTGAAGGGATTGCAGTTGGATTAGCTTGTAAAATTTTACCTCACAACTTCATCGAATTGATTGAAGCTTCAATCGATTCTTTACGTGGTAAAAAAGTAGATCTTGTTCCTGATTTCCCAACAGGTGGTATTGCCGATTTTTCTAAGTACAATGATGGTTTAAGAGGAGGTAAAATTCGTGTGCGTGCTGTCATCGAGAAGAAAGATAAAAAGACACTCGTTGTCAAAGAAATTCCTTTTGGTACAACTACGTCTAGCTTGATTGATTCGATTCTTGCAGCGAATGAGAAGGGTAAGATTAAAATCAAAAAAGTAGAAGATAATACTGCTGCTAACGTAGAAGTTGTTATTCACCTTCATCCTGATTCATCCGAAGATATTGATAAAACAATTGAAGCTTTATATGCATTCACAGATTGTGAAGTAAGTATCTCACCTAACTCCTGCGTTATCCTTGATGGCAAGCCACAGTTTTTATCGGTGAATGAAATTTTACGTCTCACAGCTCTTAATACAATGGAGTTGTTAAAGCGTGAATTGCAAATTCGCCTCGGAGAATTAGAAGAGAACTGGCATTTTAGCTCGTTAGAAAAGATTTTCATCGAGAAGAAAATCTATCGTAATATCGAAGATTGTGAGACTTGGGAAGCAGTGATGGAAACAATTCATAAGGGATTAAAACCTTATAAGAAAATGTTCTATCGTGATATTACTGATGAAGATGTAGTTCGCTTGACAGAAATTAAAATTAAGCGTATTTCTAAGTTTGATGCTTTCAAAGCTGATGAACATATCAAAGGTTTGGAAGATGAAATTAAAGCAGTGAAGTACGATCTTGATAATATCAAGAATTACACAATTAATTTCTATAAGAACTTACTAAAGAAATACGGAAAGGGCAGAGAGCGTAAAACACAAATCAGCGAATTCGAAACAATCGTAGCTTCTAAAGTAGTTATCAATAATGCAAAGCTTTATGTTAATCGCGCAGAAGGCTTCGTAGGTATTGGACTTAAGAAAGATGAGTTTGTTGCTGACTGTTCGGATATAGATGACGTTATTGCATTTACTTCGGATGGTAAAGTAATGGTGACGAAAGTGTCTGATAAGTCGTACATAGGAAAAGATATTATTCACGTTACTGTATTTAAAAAGGATCAGGACGAGAACACTGTTTATAATTTGATTTATCAAGATGGTTCTAAAGGTGCTATCATGATGAAGCGTTTCACAATTGGTGGTGTTACACGTGATAAAGCCTACGATCTTACGAAAGGATTATTAGGTTCACGTATTCTTTATCTTTCAGTAAGCACACCGAATGATGGACCAACAGTAATTGTGAAGTTGAAACCAAAACCAAAGTTGAGAAATTTAGAGTCAGTAATTTATTTCGGAAGTCAATTGATAAAAGGAAGAGGTGTGCAAGGTAATGTTGTGACTAAATTCCCGATTTTAAAAGTGGTGGAAGCAAGTGCTGATCAGGTAACACAATTAAGAAAGAAACAACCTGATTTGTTTTTACCTCCAACTAAAGATGATAAATCACAAATGAAACTAGAGATATAATGATTTCTGTTTCTAATAATTTTTTATTCAATATAGCCCTGGATTGTATACAGGGCTATAATTTTTTGGAGCCATTTGCGATCTATCTGAAGAAATATTTTCAGGCTAATCCTAAACTTGGCTCGCGCGATAGAAGAAATATTCGTCAGCTTTGTTATGCATGGTGGCGTCTAGGCAATGCCGTTAATGAGCTTCCTAATAATGAACGGTTGGCCATTGCATTGTTTCTTTCCTACGAACACGTTGACGCATTCAGTGAACGTTTCTTTAAAGATGAAAAGTTGCTTGCTTCAATCGTATTGCATCCAAAACTAAAATGTGAATTATTGCAAAAAGAATATTCAGTCGTATTAAATCCTTCTGATATTTTTCCGCTATGTGATTTAATAGAAAATGATTTGCCGTTGGATGATTTTGTTTATGATGGCTTTCTTCGACGGAATTTGTGGATTCGTATAAACAGAAAATTTGAAAAGCAAGCATTGACATTTTTTGAAAACAACAAGATTGATTTTAA
>JBDKGQ010000020.1:0-9027 GCA_039798145.1 Bacteroidota bacterium | reverse complement strand
TCTAATTGAATTGATTTTTCAGCCTCTGTATACGCTTCGCTTGCTTTTCCACTTATCAAGTATAAGTTGAACTGACGACTCGCAAGGTCCTTATCCTGAGGGTATTTTGAAATTCCCTGACCTAATGCTTTTAATGCTGATGTCGTATCATTTTGATTTAAATACGAGCTTGATAATGCCATAAATGTACGAGCATCGCCAGCATTTAAACTGATTACTTGATTGTAATATAACGCAGCTTTAGCGTACTGTCCTGACTTATAAGCTGACAAAGCGCAGTTGTTTATACCGTTTGTATCCGTCTGATTAAAGAAATCTTTCTTAACCGCTATACCGATCTCGAAGTTCTTCAAGGCATCTTCGTACTTCTTTTCCTGGAAGTTAGTGATACCTTGCTCCATATAGTTATAGGCTATATTTCGCATTTTATCAGTGATCTCTTGCGTGTAATCATTTGATTTGACGTCTAGTTCCAATGCTTTTTTGTAGGATTTTAATGCCTGCTCCAATGCTCCTGGTTTTAACGCTGCTAACTTCTCATCTTTGCTGTCAGCAATTGCTTGGTATATAAATCCGCTCCAGTACCAAGTCTTTGCCATACCCATGGTCGATTCGTTGGCTGTGCAATTGTCAATGGATGTTTTTGCTTTTTCTAAATCGTTCCATTTAACGTAGTTCATTGCAGATTGCAACTCCGCTTTTTGAGCAAATGAGTTGAATCCGACAAAAATTAGCAATGCAAATATTTTAGATAACTTGTTCATTTAGATGTTTTTATGAATTTTAGCTAAAGTTTAGATTTCAGTATTTTCTTCTGGATTATTATCGTTATTTTCTGTTGGATTATCATTCGATTCAGGTGCTGACTCCTCATTTGGAGCAGTTTCCGAAGTTGTACCATCTTCAGCAATAACCACAATTGTATCTTCTCCATTTTCAGTTTGTCCTTCCGCTGCTAAAACGCTTTCTTCAATTTTAGCAACTGAAGCGATATCGTCATCATCGCCCAACTTGATCACTTTAACACCTTGAGTCGCACGACCCATTACCCTTAAATCGTTTACCGACATACGGATGGTGATACCATTTTTGGTGATAATCATTAATTCATCACCATCAACTACCGATTTAATTGCTACCAGATTTCCCGTTTTTTCCGTCACTTGAAGCGTTTTAACTCCTTTTCCTCCACGGTTAGTAACGCGATAATCTTCGATATCTGATCGCTTTCCGTAGCCTTTTTCTGAAACGACTAAAATGGTCTCTTTATTTTGGTCGGATATACAAACCATTCCGATTACCTCATCATTTGCCTCATCAAACGATACCCCACGAACTCCGGCAGCATTACGGCCCATCGGACGAACAGTACTTTCGTTAAAGCGAATTGCTCTACCCGACTTCACTGCTAATAAAATCTCGTTGGTTCCGTTGGTCAATCTTGCTTCTAATAACTCATCTCCTTCATTGATGGTGATTGCATTAATACCATTCTGACGCGGACGAGAATAAGCTTCTAACTGCGTCTTTTTGATCGTGCCTTCTTTTGTACAAAGGATGATATAGTTGTTGTTCAGGTAGTCTTCCTGGTCTAAGTTGTTTACGTTTACGAACGCTCTCACCTTATCATCTGCTGAAATATTGATTAGGTTTTGAAGTGCACGGCCTTTCGATGTTTTTGTTCCTTCCGGAATTTCAAATATTCTTAACCAGAAGCACTTACCTTTTTCAGTAAATAACAACAAGTAGTTATGGTTGGTAGCCACAAACAAGTGTTCAACAAAGTCCTCATCACGTGTCGCCGTTCCCATTGCTCCTTTTCCACCTCTGCTTTGCGTGCGATACTCGTTTAATGGAGTTCTCTTGATATATCCAAGATGTGAAATCGTTACAACCACCGCTTCATCAGCAATCATATCTTCCATAGAGATATCATCTGCCATATAAACGATTTCTGTTCTTCTCTCATCACCATACTTCTCCAGCATTTCGTTCATTTCACCTTTTAAGATGGTCATTCTCAAGCCTTCATCAGCAAGAATTGCCTTGAAATTCTCAATCATCTTCATGATTTCAGCGTACTCATCACGGATTTTGTCGCGCTCTAATCCTGTTAAACGCTGTAATCGCATTTCAAGGATAGCCTTCGATTGAATCTCGCTCAATTGGAAATTAGTCATTAAGCCAGATTTTGCTTCATCTGGAGTTTGCGACTTACGAATTAAAGCGATTACCTCATCTAAATGGTCTAAGGCAATTAATAAACCTTCTAAGATATGTGCTCTTTTTTCAGCTTCTGCTAATTCGTAGCGTGTCTTGCGGATTAATACCTCATGACGATGCTCCACATAATGATGAATCAAATCTCTAAGATTTAACATCATTGGACGGCCACCAACTAAGGCAATATTATTTACGCTAAATGAATTTTGTAAATCGGTGTACTTATAAAGGTTGTTTAAAACCACATTAGCCATAGCATCGCGCTTAATTTCATAAACTACGCGCATACCATCACGATCCGACTCATCACGGATATCAGAAATCCCCTCAATCTTCTTCTCGTTAATTAAATCAGCGGTTTTCTTAATCATATCCGCCTTATTCACCTGATATGGGATTTCAGTCACAATAATTCGCTCGCGACCATTATCTAAATTCTCAATAATAGCTTTGGCGCGAATAACGATACGTCCTCTACCCGTCTCTAATGCATCCTTCACACCCGTATATCCGTAAATAATTCCACCGGTTGGGAAATCAGGAGCCTTTACAAACTTCATCAACTCCTCAATCGTAATATCTTTATTGTCGATATAAGCGATAATGGCATGTAATACTTCCGTTAAGTTATGCGGAGCCATATTGGTCGCCATACCTACTGCAATACCGGCAGCACCATTCACTAAAAGATTAGGAATTTTAGCAGGTAAAACGGTTGGCTCTTCCAAGGTATCATCGAAGTTCAAACGAAAATCAACGGTATCCTTGTCAATATCATTCAACATCTCCTCAGCAATCTTCTTCAATCTTGCCTCAGTGTAACGCATCGCTGCAGGACTATCACCATCTACAGATCCAAAGTTTCCTTGTCCATCTACTAACGTATAACGTAAAGACCATTCCTGGGCCATACGAACCATCGTATCATAAACAGAACTGTCACCATGTGGATGGTACTTTCCTAGTACCTCTCCTACAATTCTCGCCGACTTTTTATAAGGGCGATTTGACATCACTCCTAGTTCCTGCATTCCGAATAACACACGACGATGTACAGGTTTTAATCCATCTCTTACATCAGGTAATGCACGTGACACAATAACAGACATCGAGTAGTCGATGTATGCCGTCTTCATTTCATCTTCGATATTAATTCGAATAATCTTTTCGCCTTCAGCCATTGGTTTTTATAAGTTGTTTTTAATTGTTTTTGTTAGTAACGAAATACCGTTGAAAAACAGCCGTTTATAGCTATTAATAAGAATGTTGATAAATCCCCAACGATAAGCCACGAAGTTAATTAAATGGAAGCATATTTTTGAGCAAAATCGAGAGTAATTATTAACAAAAACGCCTATAAAAATTGGTGATAAAAACTGGTTAAGTGGTCGTCGAAATTTGAAAAATTAAAATGATTTTTGAAATAAATCGTTTAGGCCAAATAAAACCAAAACCTTTTTTAAAACTGTCCGTTAAAAAACCGAAATTAAAAAACACCATGGAAGCAAAATTTTCTCCGAGAGTAAAAGATGTTATCTCCTTTAGCCGAGAAGAAGCATTACGTTTAGGCCATGAATACATTGGCACTGAGCATTTGTTATTAGGGCTTATCCGCGAGGGAGAAGGAATGGCCATTAAATTTTTAAAATCCCTTAGCATTAACCTTGTCGAACTTCGTAAGTCTGTTGAAAACGCTGTAAAAGGCAATACAACGACCTCTAATAATTTAACTAATATTCCTTTAACCAAGCAAGCTGAAAAGGCGCTTAAGATTACTTATTTGGAAGCTAAAATTTTCAAATCTGAAATCATTGGGACAGAACATTTGTTGCTAGCAATCTTAAAAGACGAAGACAATATTGCTACTCAAATCCTAAATCAGTTTGGCGTAACCTATGACATTATGCGTGAAGAACTAGACATGTTCAAATCGAACATCCGTTCCGAGTCACCTCAATCAGGTGATGATGATCCTTATTCAAAGGATGATGAAGGTCCATCTTTCGGACAAACTAAAAAACCAACCGACAGTAAGTCGAAGACTCCAGTATTGGATAACTTCGGTCGTGACTTAACAAAAGCCGCTGAAGAAGGTAAACTTGACCCTATCGTTGGTCGCGAAAAAGAAATCGAGCGTGTATCGCAGATTCTTTCTCGTCGTAAAAAGAACAACCCAATTTTAATTGGCGAGCCAGGAGTTGGTAAGTCAGCAATTGCAGAAGGTTTGGCTCTTCGCATCATTCAACGTAAAGTTTCTCGCGTTTTATTTAATAAGCGCATCGTTACTTTAGATCTTGCCTCTTTAGTTGCCGGTACAAAATACCGTGGTCAGTTTGAAGAGCGTATGAAAGCGGTAATGAATGAGCTTGAAAAATCACCTGATGTAATTTTATTCATCGATGAGATTCATACGATTATTGGTGCTGGTGGAGCTTCAGGTTCATTAGATGCATCTAACATGTTTAAACCTGCTTTAGCACGTGGCGAAATTCAATGTATCGGTGCTACTACACTTGACGAGTATCGTCAGTATATTGAGAAAGATGGTGCGTTAGATCGTCGTTTTCAAAAGGTAATTGTTGATCCTACTTCCGTAGATGAAACAGTTCAGATTTTAAATAATATCAAAGAGCGTTACGAAGAACATCACCATGTTAACTATACTCCTGCTGCAATTGATGCTTGCGTTAAGTTAACTAGCCGTTATATCACCGATCGTTTCCTTCCAGATAAAGCAATTGATGCTTTAGATGAGGCTGGTTCTCGTGTGCATATTTCGAATATTCACGTTCCTCAAAATATTATCGATTTAGAAAATAAAGTTTCAGATATTAAGCAGGAGAAAAATCGTGTAGTTCGTAGTCAGAAGTACGAAGAGGCTGCTCGCTTACGTGATACTGAGAAGCAATTAATCGAACAGCTTGAAGCTGCTAAAAAGGCTTGGGAAGAAGAAACAAAAACGCAACGTTATACAGTAGATGTTGAAGATGTCGCAAATGTTGTTGCGATGATGAGTGGAATTCCAGTTACGCGTATCGCTCAAGCGGAAACAGCTCGTCTATTAAAGATGCCAGATGAATTGAAAGGTAAAGTAATTGGACAAGATGAAGCGGTTAAGAAAGTAGTGAAAGCTATTCAGCGTAATCGCGCAGGATTAAAAGATCCTAATAAGCCAATCGGAACATTCATTTTCCTTGGTCCTACTGGAGTTGGTAAAACAGAATTAGCAAAAGTATTAAGTAGATATTTATTCGACACTGAAGATGCATTAATCCGCATCGATATGAGTGAGTACATGGAAAAATTTGCGGTGTCTCGTTTAATTGGAGCGCCTCCGGGATACGTTGGATATGAAGAAGGTGGTCAGTTGACAGAAAAAGTACGTCGTAAGCCATACTCAATCGTATTGTTAGATGAGATTGAAAAAGCCCATCCAGATGTATTCAACTTATTACTTCAGGTATTAGATGATGGTCAGTTGACGGATAGCCTTGGTCGTAAGATTGATTTCAAGAACACGATTATCATCATGACTTCTAATATTGGTTCTCGCCAGTTGAAAGAATTCGGACAAGGAGTTGGATTTAATACAACTGCACGTTCTAGTCAGTCAGATGAGCATGCAAAGAGCGTAATCGAAAGTTCATTGAAGAAAGCATTTGCTCCTGAATTCTTAAATCGTATTGATGACGTAGTAATGTTTAACAGCCTTACTAAAGAAGATATCTTCAAGATTATTGATATTGAATTATCAGGATTGTTCAAGCGCGTTAATGAATTAGGATATAAATTGAAATTAACGGATGAAGCAAAAGAATTCTTAACTGACAGAGGTTATGATTCCAGCTACGGAGCTCGTCCTTTAAAGCGTGCAATTCAAAAGTATATTGAAGATCCAATGGCTGAAGAAATCATCAAAGGTGAATTAGTGGAAGGAGATACACTTGAACTAACGCACGAAGCAGAATTAGATCATCTTAAAATCAATATCGTGAAGCCTTCTAAAACTTCGAAGAAGAAAAAAGAAGAGTCTTAATGAGATTTGAATAAAACGAAAAGAGCGGCCAAATGGTCGCTCTTTTTATTTGGAATAATATTTTAATTATTGTTGAGAAAACTTCTCCATTACTTCGTTGCTAACTCCAGCAAATGAGAATCCACCATCGTGAAATAAATTTTGCATAGTTACCATCTTAGTATAATCACTAAACATCGTCAAGCAATAATCAGCACAAGCTTCAGCACTTGCATTTCCTAATGGCGACATTGCATCCGCATAATTATAAAACCCATCAAATCCTTTTACTCCTTGTCCAGCTGTTGTTTTAGTTGGCGATTGCGAAATCGTATTGATACGAACTTTCTTTGCTTTTCCATAGTGATATCCAAAGCTGCGCGTGATACTTTCTAATAACGATTTAGCATCCGCCATATCACCGTAATCAGGGAATACACGTTGAGCTGCGATATAAGATAAAGCAACTACACTACCCCATTCTGAAATAGCGTCTAAACGCATCGCAGTTTGAAGTGTTTTATGTAACGACATCGCAGAAATATCTACTGTTTTATGGTAATAATCGTAGTCTAAATCAGTATACGTTCTTCCTTTACGTACGTTAGGCGACATACCAATTGAGTGTAATACGAAATCGATTTTACCACCTAATATTTCTTGCGACTTAGTAAATAAGTTTTCTAAATCTTCAATGCTTGTAGCATCTGCACCAATCACCTGAGCATTACATTTTGTAGCAAGCTCGTTAATTGCACCCATTCTTAATGCAACTGGTGCATTTGTTAAAGTAAATGTTGCTCCTTCTTCATGACAGCGTTCAGCAACTTTCCAAGCAATTGAATTAGGGTCCAATGCTCCGAAAATAATTCCTCTTTTTCCTTTTAAAAGGTTAGTAGCCATAGTATTTATTTTATGGGTCAAAAGTAGTTTAAATATTTGAAATCTTAGTTGGCGATCAATGCTTTTGCATTATCAATTGCCGCATCGGTCAATTGTTCGCCAGATAGCATCCTTGCAATTTCCTGGATTCTTTCGCTATCATTCAGTAATTTAAGGGATGTATGTGTTTTGTCCTTTCCTTCCGTCTTGTAAACAAAGTAATGATGGTGCCCTTTTCCAGCCATTTGCGGTAAATGGGTAATGGCAATCACCTGGTGATTTTCGGCCATTTTCTTCACAATTCCTCCCACCTTAGCCGCAGTTTCACCTGATATTCCGGTGTCAATTTCATCAAATATAACGGTTGGCATATCCGATAACTCTGCCATCATCGCTTTAATACAAAGCATCAAACGGGATAACTCACCACCGGAAGCCACTTTGCTAATCTCTTTATGAGTTCCACCTTTATTCGCAGAAAATAAGAACTTAATCTGGTTAGCTCCCTCGCTATTAAAATCGTCAAGTGGTAAATCGAGACATTCAATTTTAATAGATGCTGCAGGCATTGCAACTTCCACTAACATTTTATTAATCTCTGTCTCAATCTTCGGAATGGCCTTTTTTCTGTTCGCACTTAAAACATCTGCACTGGCAATTAATTCTTTATTAAGAACTATAAGTTGCTTTTCGATGCTTTCAATTTTATCTTGTAATGAACCAATGTTCGTTACTTTTTCCGCCAAATCTGCTTCAATGTCCATCAACTCTTGCACGCTACTCACTCGGTGTTTTTGCTGCAAGCGATAAATAAGATTTAGTCGATCTGTAATAATTTGTAATTGTTGGCTATCGGCATTGATATCATTGGCTGCATCCTCTAATTCGTCGGCAATATCTTTCAATTCAACACAACTGCTGTTTAATCGATTGTAGAATTCCTGATATCGCGAATCAAATTTTATCAATGATTGTAATTGAGCAGCACATGATTTTAAATTTGAAAGCAAGGTAATCTCTCCACCATTTATACTTTGATAGGTACTGAATAATTTCTCTTTTATTTCTTCCGCATTTTCCAGTTTTTCAAGATCTTGTTCAAGCTGCGATTGTTCATCAGCATTTTTTAAAAGTGCTTCTCCTAACTCAGTTAATTGAAAATTGAAATAGTCGAGGTCAGCTTTTCCTTTTGCTTCTAATTCTTTTAACGCTTCAAGTTGTTGTTTTTCACTTTTAAGTTTTGAAAAAAGACTTTTATAATTTCCGAGATGTTTGCTGTTCTTTGCGTACGCATCGACTAATTGCAATTGAAAGGCTCCTGAGTTTAACAACATTGTTTCATGTTGCGAATGAATATCTACCAGTTGCTGAGTAAGTTCTTTTAGGGTCGCAAGATTTACAGGGGAATCATTGATAAATGCACGCGATTTACCTTCGGGAGTTATTTCTCTTCTGATATGCGTCTCGCTTTCAAAATCTAGATCATTCTTCTCAAAAAAATCAGCATAAGAACATTGTATGACGATCTCAATTCGATGCAGGACATATTCGGTGAACACATCCAAATTGACAAAATAAATGGTTCGTATCGGTATGCAGATTCTCGCATGTCCATTTTTCAAACTAGAATTGGCCAGGAGGAATACAATCGGTTAATCACAATTTTAAACCATGCGAAAAAGAACATCACTGCCGCCATTTATGAAGAAACGGAGTCAATGATTGACCGATTGTACAATCCATTAAATGTAAAGATTCACAACAAAAAGGACTTCCAATCATTTATCATATCGTCTACACAGAGTTCTCTCGAGCAAAAATGGCTTAACTCACTTATTGAAATTATTGATGCTAAACAAAGCATTCAGATCACTTATCGCAAAAGCAATCAAGACGTAAATCAATAC
>JBDKGQ010000019.1:0-9307 GCA_039798145.1 Bacteroidota bacterium | reverse complement strand
TTTTGTTCTTATTGGGTTAAACAGCGCTGGTTACCGAGGATTTAAAAATATGACTGGCTTTATGATCTTTAAAGCTATTCAACCATTGTTCTCTGCTATTTTACTCCTGGTACTTTTTTATATGAAATCGAGTTGGGGTGTTGTGCATGCCTACACATTTGCAACATTAGGCACTTGCTTGATTAGCGTTATAACGTGGTGGCGATTCAGTAAAATGAAAGAAGGTATTTATCAGCCTACGCTTAACTGGAATCAAATGCTGAGCGAATCAATGCCAATGATGTTAACAGGCTCGATGTTTTTTATTTTAGGCTGGACGGATAATATCATTCTCGGAATATTTAGGTCGTCGGAAGAAGTCGGAATGTATGATGCGGCCTTTAAACTTTCCACACTATCAGCAATCGTATTACTTGCTATCAATGCCATTCAAGCTCCTGTGTTCTCCGATTTATATCACAAAAAAGAAATGGGTCGATTGCAAAACATAATTATCAAATCAAATCGTTTATTGTTTTTTACTTCGTTACCCTTAACACTCGTGCTATGCTTTTTCCCAGAAACTATTCTCGGATTTTTAGGAGAAGGATTTAAAGGTGCATGGATAGCCTTGATTTTATTATCGATTGGGAACTTCGTTAATAGCATCACAGGCTCTATCGGAATTTTATTGCAGATGTCGGGACATCAGAAAGAATACAACAAGATTATAACGTCGACGGCTATAGGAAGTATTATTTTAAATTTCATACTTGTACCAAAAATCGGATTAGTAGGTGCCGCAATATCTTCTTCATCGGCAAAGATTATTCAGAATTTATTATCCGTTGCTTACGCGAAAAAAAATCTTGGTATCCTTTCTATCTACTTACCAGGAATTGAAAAATTAAAAATGTTCAGAAATAAAAATGCTACAAAATAAAGAACCTAATTTCTTTGTAATCGGTGCTGCCAAATGCGGAACTACAACCCTCTATGATTTTTTAGAGCAGCATCCTGATGTTTATATGTCGCCAATTAAAGAACCTCATTTCTTCTGCAGCGATATTCGAATTGAAAACTTCAGCGATGAGTACAAAAAATATGTTTACTCTAGAGGTATCAATATTCAGGAATATGTTGCAGGCGATATGTCGAAGAAATACTGGGAATGGTATGTTGATGACTTCGCAACTTATTTAAAATTATTTAAGAACGCTACAAATCAAAAAGCAATTGGAGAAATCAGCAATGGTTATTTGTTTTCAGTAGTATCAGCAAATGAAATAAAAGCAAAATATCCGCAGGCAAATATTGTTATGATTTTGCGTAATCCTATTTCAAGAGCTTACTCGCATTATCTCGCGAATGTTCGAGATGGCAGAACAACACTTTCTTTTCGTGATGAAATAGAAGCTGATTTAAAAAAGACAAAGAAAGGCTGGTGCATCTCTCATAACTATATTGAAATGGGAATGTACTTTGAACAAGTAAAACGATTCACGGATGCATTTCCCAATAATCAAATTTTAATTTTTTTAAATGATGATTTGAAATCGGATGCAACTGCTGTTGGAAAAAAGCTATTTGATTTCATAGGTGTAGATGCCAATGCCTCAATCAACTATTCAAACAAACAAAATGAAGCGAAGATGCCTAAATGGGCAGGATTAGTAAAGTTCATTACACAAACAGGATTAAAACGAAAAATATTCAGAGCCTTACCCGCTAGCATACAAGCTAAAGTAAAACCTATATTCTTTAAAGAAGGAAAAATTCCGAAAATGAGTGAAGAAGATAAGCAGTGGTTGATTGACATTTTTAGAAACGATATCGAAAAGACACAAGCATTAATAAATCGTGATTTAAGTAACTGGCTCAAATAAGAGATGGAAAGAAAACATAATTTACCCAACTTAATTATTGGAGGTGTACACAAAGCAGGTACTACATCATTACACACGTATTTATCGATGCATCCTGATGTTTGTGGTTCGTTAATTAAGGAACTTGCTTTTCTGTTGCCAGCACGTTATAACGAAGAAGTTCCAAATAACGATGTATACGCAACCCATTTCAAACATTATAATAACGAGAAATTAGTTTTAGAAACAACTCCTTCTTACTTGTATGGAGGATTACCTTTAATCAACATCATCAACGAAAGATTAGGTGATGATGTGAAAATGATTTTTATTCTTCGTGAACCTACTGATCGTTTTATTTCATTCTATCGTCATTGTGTAACTAAGTTAGAAATTCCTGCAGATACTACGTTAGAACAATTTGTTGAAATGTCGTCTTCTATCGAAAGTGGAATTCGTCAATCAAATGAAACAGATCATATCACACAAGGAATTATTGAAGGTGATTATGCGGCGTTTCTTCCTATTTGGATGGAGCATTTTAAAGATCGATTGCTGATTATATTCTTTGATGAATTATCGAATGATACTCCAGGTGTTATGAAGAAAATTTGCAATTGGTTAAACATTGATTTTTCATTTTATAAAAAAGAAGACTTCACCGTTGAGAACAGAACGGTAGATTATAAAATTGCCTTTGTACATAAATTCGCTTTGTGGGTGAATCATCATACAGAAACGTTCTGGAGAAAACATTATAAGCTAAAGCGATTCATCCGCGGACTATACTACGGCATGAATGAAAAGAAAAGTGATGCAACCAATAAAGGCGACGAAGCAGTCATTGCACGCTTGAAAAAAATGTATGATGGTCCTAATGAGCGATTAGCATCCATGCTTAAAAACTTCCCTAATATCAATTTACCTTATTGGTTGCAACGATGAACAATAAACCTGATTTCTTTATTGTAGGTGCTGCTAAATCGGGCACAACTGCTTTGCAACAAACCCTTGCATCGCATGCGAGTATTTATATGTCGCCAATAAAGGAACCTAATTATTTTTATAATGAAGTTGCGATTGAAGAATTACGAAAAGGATTACAAGAGAAATTAAAAAAGGAGAATGCTGCTCAATGGATAAATGATGGAATGCAAGGTGAATTATGGAATGCATTTATCAGAGAAGAGTCGTTGTACAAAAAACTATTTAGTAAAGCCACACCGTCTCAAAAATGTGGAGAAGCAAGTGTCAGTTATTTATACTCGCTAAAGGCTGCAGAAAATATTTATCAATATAATCCACACGCTAAAATCATTATTATCCTACGTAATCCTGCTGAAAGAGCCTGGAGCCATTTCAATATGGAAAAACGAATGGGACTTGTATCAGCTAATTTTAAAAGTGAATTCGATAATCATCATCTGGTATCAAATTCAATCTGGGGAAGAGATCCTATATTCTTAAGCGGTGGATTTTACTATGAACAAGTAAAACGATATTTAGATGTATTTCCGAAAGAACAGGTGTTTATTTGTCTTTATGACGACTATAAATCAAATCCTCAGGAAATAATAAATAAGCTATTAAGTTTTCTTGGTATCAATAGCAACCTTCATTCAACACCCATCGAAAATAAAAAAGCGAACGAAGCAAGAAAAAGTATTGTTGATGATATACTGCCCTCAGGAGGAATTAAAACAAAGCTTAGAAAATTAGTGATGTTGCTTGGTATACATAAGCAATTAAAAAAAATATTATCCAAAGAAAGCAATGATAAGTTGCCGACTGAATACCGTAAGCTGTTAAATGAATTTTATTTAGCAGACATCGAAAGATTAGAAAAACTATTATCGATTAATCTTACTAACTGGAAACAATCGTGAAAATACAATTCAACGTAAACAATTTTGTGAAAGGGAGTTTATATCAACTTCTTTGGTTTGTATTTTTTGCAAGTGCGTTTTCTATATTCGGACGAGTACCCAATAGAATATTTGTTGATGTTACATCATTAGCATTTTTATTTATTCTGTTAACGCATTACCTATTTGAATGGTACAAAGCTATTTCATTAAGAAAGGTAAAAAACATTACGCTTATCATGTTGCCTTTTTTGATAATGCCTTTTGTAAGTGCAATACAAGCCAGTAGAGTATTTGGACAACCATTAGTATTTGGATTAATTGCGCAACGTCAATTAACGATGGTGCTTTGTGCTCACTTTATTGCCACTGCCTTGGGCGATGGGTGGATTCGAAAAGAAAAATTTGAGAAGTACTTTATTGGTTCTTTACATATGATGCTTTTTACGTTTTTAATATTTTACATGTTTGTAAATCCCGCCCGTTTCATAGATACTGAATTCGTAACCCTAAGTCCTAACAAAGGATTCAGATATGAATTTCCTGATTCCTGTATATATGGCTTATTTCTTTACAGCCTCTTTAAAATATGGATTTCAAAAGAGAAAGGATGGTCATTTACTGTAATGCTTAGTGCATTTTATATACTCACCTATCTAATGGACAGAACGCAATTGATTGCAATTGCTGGAACAATTTTAACTTATGTATTTTTTAATTTTTCGTTCCCTCGAATAATTCGCACAGCAATTATAGGAGGTGTTGGTGGAGTATTAATTATTGGTGCACTATCATTAGCAGCACCAAGTTTAGTAGAGAAAAACATCAAACTATACGTTACAGCTGTTGAAACATTAACAGGTGAAAAGGTTTCTGAAGCATCTACCAATGTTCGTTTTATGGAATCAAAAATTGCTTTAGATGGTTTCTTTAAACATCCAATACTTGGGGTTGGTTTCTTAAGTACGAAATGGAATGATGGATTTAGAAGTTTAAACAAACATTTCTATCCTGTTGATGTTGGAATTCTTGGAAACTTATTCGTGTATGGAATATTAGGCACCCTTGTGTTCTACATTCCATTTTATATTACTTGGAGATATAGTCGTAAAATAAAAGAGAAAAATGATGCATTACTAGTATCCTCTATTTATGTACTGCTATTTCAATTTGCAGATTATTTCACAGCCGCTTCTAACCAGAAATTTTTTGGTGTTGTAGCTGTATACTTTGGAGTTGTTTATTACTACCGTTATAGAAAAGATACTATTGAAGAGACATTATGATTTTTATTGTAGGTAACAGCAGATCGGGAACTACCATGTTGGGTAGAATGTTAGGGAATAATTCAAATGTAAATTTATTTCCAGAATTACATTTGTTTGGACCTTGCATTGCGCACGGTAAAGAACTTGATATTATTAGTAAAGAAGATTGCGTAAAAATATTCAAATGGCTTCTTGATGTTTACAGCAATGGATTTCATGCAAAGCGTGACTTAGATAACTATACCGAAGTAGCAGAAAAGATGGCATCGGAATTTTATAAAGAGGGTGTAGATTCATGGGATGCATATCATTATTTTGTTCATCAATTATCCTTGCAAAAAAATAAACAGATTCCATGTGAGGATATGCCTGGAAACATTTTTAAATTATCTCAACTATTTAAAAAGTTTCCGAATTGCAAAGTAATTCATATCGTACGTGATCCGCGTGATGTTGTGTTGTCTCAAAAAAATCGACATCAACGAAGAAAAATGGGCGGACATTATGTAACGAGAAAAGAGTCGTTACGTTTTTGGGCAAATTACCATCCTTATTTTATTTCAAGACTATGGAAAAATGCAGTGTCATCGGCAATCGTTTTTGAAAATCATCCAAACGTACTTACAATTAAGTTTGAAGATTTATTATTAAACACTACCGAAGTACTACAAAAAATTTGTTCGCACTGCGGAATCAATTATGAAAATTCGATGCAACTTGTACCGCAGGTTGGTAGTTCATCACAAAAAGATAATCCAGACAAGTTAGGTGTTGATGAAGATCGAGTTGGAGCATGGCAACGAGGAGGATTAAACAATGGAGAAATTGAAATCTGCGAGCAAATAACGAAAGCAGAATTACAACATTTCAATTATACATTAACCAATACAAAAGTCAATATCTTTGTTAAAGGATGGTACCTTGGTATTCTTCCAATTAAAGGTGTTTTAGCTTTAATGCTAAACTGGGGAAGAACGAAAGGTATAATCAGTTTTATTAAAAACCGAATTTTGAGATAATGTCGAAGAAAAGCATTTTATTAATCGTTACACTGCTATCATTATCTATAGCATTTGTATTAGGTTCTCAAATTTTAAATGGAAGTCCTCAAGCGGCCAGTAATGTTAATGCAATAGCTACAAAGACGAAACCTAAAGGCTGGCCCTGGAAAGGAATTTCCATTCAATCAGGCAGAGCCGACTATAAGGACATTGAGTTCTTGCATAAAACAGGATTTAATTTTGTGCGTATTCAATTAAAGCCTGCTAAACGAACGGATAATGGTCGTATAGCTCCAACAGAAGCATTTTATAATGAACTTGAATGGACAGATAAAATACTTGACGAATGTAAAAAGTATAATATGACGGCCATGATTGCTTACAACTATTTCATTTTAGATCCTAAAGTAGAAGTAGATGAGAAGGCAGAAGAATTTTGGCAAGGGAATAACTATCTGGATAGTGCTTATTCGCAAATTGATATCGTCTGCAAACGTTATAAAAACAGAGGAGATGAACTTAGCGCATATGAGTTTATGAGTGAACCAGCAATTGGTGGTGAAGAATTTTCAAGAGCTAGTAGTCCGCCGAGATTAGAAGAGTTCTTTAAAAATGCTCTGAAAACTCTTCGTAAATACGATAACGTTAGATTCTTCCTTTTGACTCCTGGACCTTTCGGAAAACCATTGAATTATGTAGGCTTTAAAGGCTTTAATATTACGGATGATCGATTAATTTATGGTGCACACCAGTATTTACCTCAGCAATACACGCATCAAGGAATTAAAAACAGACCAAGAGGAATTAATTATCCAGGGACGGTTGCAGGAAAGAAATGGGATAAAGCTGCATTGATTAAATCGTTTAATGCTCTAAGAGCTTTCGAAACTAAAACAGGATATCCTATTTTCATTGGAGAGTTTCAATCTGTACGTTGGGCACCGAACTGTAATCAGTGGGTAAAAGATGTAATTGAAATTATGAATCAAAGCAAATGGGGTTGGGCTTACTTTGCCTACAAGCCTGATAATAATTTTTGGAATCCATATATGGAAGTTAAAAATCCAACGGATGATCCAAAAGATTGGAAGTTGGAAGACAAGGGAAATGAAGCAGCAATTTGGAAGTACTTAACAACAACAGCGTTGAAGAAAAATTAAATCGAATGAAAATAGCAATCATAGATAAAGTAGGAAGTAAAGCAGGAATTGATCATTATGATAATTCATTATTACGTGGTTTAATTGCTGCTGGTGATGAATGTTATTTATACTCTAACTTTGACTGTGATGAGCCTAACGTAAAATATAAAAAGTACTTTCATAATGTCGGTGTAGGAAAATTACAATCTATTCTGAGTTCGTTTACTGGCTTTTTTGCAAGTATGATACATGCCAGATTTTCAGGAGTACAATGGTTAATCTTACACATATTTAGTCCAAATAGTTTTGATCTCATTACGCTACTTGTTGCTCGTTTATTAGGATTTAAAGTTTTGACAATAGTGCATGATATTGAGAGCCTAGAATTTACTACCTCGCCTATTATAAAAAACTGGGTGGTCGATAAATTACCAAATCAGAGAGTTGTACATAATAATTTTTGCAAAGAAGAAATAGCTAAAATCATTTCTGAAAAATCGCTTCAGCGAACTGCTATTATTCCTCATGTTAATTTTATTCAGCTATTTGATAAGTATCACGCTAATGAAAAAATAGTAGATCAAATTAAGAGTGATGAAAAGATACTTAATCAATTATCACCAAAAATTACAGAAGCTATAAAGAATGGAGAAGAAATTTTGTTATTCTTTGGTCAGATTAAAAAAGCGAAAGGTGTTGATGTACTATTAAAAGCTGCCGCTCAAACAAAAAACAATTATAAATTAATTATCGCAGGTAAATTACGCTTTGAAGATTGGGATAAATACGAAACCATCATTAAAGAAAATAAATTAGAAGATAAAGTCATTCCTGTGATACGACATATTAGTGATGAAGAAAGAGATGTGTTATTTGCCATTTCTAAAGCGGTGATACTCCCCTATCGATTTATCTATCAAAGTGGAGTTTTACTAATGGCAATGAGTTTTCCAAAGCTTGTACTTGCATCAGACTTATCTCCTAACTCCGATATTGTAGAAGATGGTAAAAACGGATTTTTATTTAAATGTAAAGATGTTAGTCATCTGGCAGTTAAAATGGATAATCTATTTTCAGAAAATTACGACAAAGATTCATTACTTAACAATGCGATGGCTGATATCGAAAGAAAAAACAATCCTGTGCTGATTGGTAGTAAATTTCATGCAGTGATGAATAACTAAACGCTAATTAATTTATCTAACGAATCTAATCGTCTAAATGAATGACTAATTCCGAAAATTTTAAAATCAGTGTTGTTATTCCATGTTATAATGTTTCTAAACACATTGAAGATGTCATCAATGGAATTCCTGCAGAAATAAATTATATCATTGCTGTTAATGATAAATCAACTGATAACACGTTCTCCATTCTTGAGCAACTAGCAGAGTCAAACAGTAAAATTTATATTGTTCATCATCAAACAAACCAAGGTGTAGGTGGTGCAATGATTTCCGGTTATAAAAAGTCATTAGAATTAGGTGCCGATATCACTATCAAGATGGATGGTGATGGACAGATGGATGCAGCAAATATTGGTAAGTTAATTCAGCCGCTTATAGAAAGCAAGGCTGATTTTTCGAAAGGCAATCGATTTAGAGATCTTCGAGCTTTACAGGCTATGCCCCCTGTTCGACGAATTGGTAATTTAGGATTAAGCTTCCTAATAAAAGCTGCTTCTGGTTACTGGAATATATTTGACCCCACTAACGGATTCACAGCGATAAAAAATGAAACACTAGCGTTAGTCAATTTCAATAAGCTGCATAAGCGTTATTATTTTGAAACGTCGATGATTGCTGAATTATACTTTTGCAATGCGGTGATATTTGATGTACCAATGAAAGCAAAATATGGTGATGAGGTATCAGGCTTATCAAGTACAAAAACACTATTTGAATTTCCTCCTAAGTTATTAGTCACTTTCTTGAGAAGAATTTTATTGAAATATTTTTTATTCGATTTTAATGTTGGTACGTTGTATTTAATAACGGGCATCCCTATTTTCTTATACGGATTTATTTTTGGTTTGCTTAAATACGAAGAGTATGATAAACTTGGGGTTGGTGCTCCTACTGGTACAGTAATTTTACCAACCTTGCTTATCATTTTAGGATTTCAATTATTACTTGCAGGATTAGCGTTTGATGTAAATAACTATCCTAAGAAACAATCTTCCTGATA
>JBDKGQ010000018.1:0-9336 GCA_039798145.1 Bacteroidota bacterium | reverse complement strand
CAATAAGTGTAAATATTTTTCTCATGAGTGGTGTAATTTTATGATTGATCTTCGTTGATATTCTTTTCCATTTCACTTGCAAGAACAAACTCAACGGCTTCCTGGTTTGATGATTTAATGTTTAATACTTGATCCAATTGTGATATTTGTACAAGCTTTTTAACTGCGTCGTTTAATCCTGTTACAACGAAAACTCCGTTTGAGTTTTTGCATAAACGGTTTCCAACTAATATCGCACTTAATCCAGAAGAATCACAATACATTGATTCAGATAAGTCCACAATAATATTTGAAAAACCTTGGCTATTGATTAATAACAACTCTGATTTTAACTCAGCAGCAATAAGTGTATTTAACTTTTGCTCGTGTAGTTTTACAACTACGTATTTATCATTTTTATCTAATGTGAACTGCATCGGTTAGTGGTGTTTAAACAAATATACTATAAAAATTGAATTCAGAAAATTATGCTTTAATGGATTGTTAACGATTTATTGTTTAAATCCGCTGTTTTGAGCTAATAGATACAACACGGCCATTCTAACAGCTACCCCATTCTCCACCTGGTCAAGAATAATACTTTGTTTGCTATCGGCCACATCGCTGGTAATTTCTACGCCTCTATTAATTGGTCCCGGATGCATCACCACAATCTCTTTTTCGAGACCATCCAGAATGGCACGATTAAGACCATATAACATACTATACTCACGAAGCGAAGGGAAATACTTAATATCTTGTCGCTCGAGCTGTATGCGCAGCATATTGGCTACATCACACCAGTTTAATGCTTTTATTAGGTCGTGTTCTACTTTCACACCTAATTCGCTCATGTATTTTGGAATTAGCGTTTTTGGTCCGCAAACCATCACCTCTGCTCCTAACTTCTGAAGACAAAATATATTTGAAAGTGCTACGCGCGAGTGAAGAATATCACCCACAATCACCACTTTCTTTCCTTCTACATTTCCTAGTTTCTCTCTGATTGAAAAGGCATCAAGCAGTGCTTGCGTTGGATGCTCATGTGTACCATCGCCCGCATTGATTACGCTTGCATTAATATGATTGGCAAGAAACACTGCCGCTCCTGGCTTTGGATGTCGCATAACCACCATATCAACTTTCATCGCCAGAATATTATTTACTGTATCGATTAATGTTTCTCCTTTGGATACTGAAGATCCGGAAGCAGAGAAGTTAACTACGTCAGCGGATAAACGCTTTTCAGCTAACTCAAAACTTAACCTTGTACGAGTAGAATTTTCGAAGAAAATATTGGCAACTGTTATGTCGCGCAATGAAGGTACTTTTTTAATCGGACGATTAATTACCTCTTTAAAATTATCAGCGGTTTGAAAAATGAGTTCAATATCTTCTCTAGTAAGATCTTTAATGCCTAGAAGATGTTTAACACTCAACTGCTGACTCATAATTTTGTTTCTGATGAAGTGATCCATACTCCGTCGTCACCATCATCCGACTGAAGTTGAACTAATACTTTTTCACTTGCGATGGTATCAATAGATTGCCCGATATAATCGGCAGCAATCGGTAATTCACGACTAAACTTTCTGTCAATTAAAGCAAGTAATTCCACTTTAGTAGGACGGCCAAAATCAAGTAGCGCATCTAATGCGGCTCTTATTGTTCTACCTGTGTATAATACATCATCCACTAAAACAACAACCTTCCCCTCTACCTGAATATCCATTTTGTTGGCACTAGGCACAATCAATTCTCTGCGTCTGAAATCATCTCTGTAAAAGCTGATATCCAGTTCACCGTATTCGATATTTATAGTGGGATTAATCTCTTGCAGGCGTTTAAAAATACGACGAGAAACTAATACACCTCTGGACTGTATTCCGATGATTACGGTGCCTTTAAAATCATTATGATTTTCGATTAACTGATAACATAAGCGATCAATGGTAATGCTCAGCAATTCCTTGTTAAAAATCCGCTTTGTTTGTCCGTTTTGCATCGAGAGCAAATTTAGTGTATTTATTCAAAAAAAAATCCCCCTTAACGAATTAAGAGGGACTTTTTACTATTTATGAAAACTAAAATTATGCATTGTTATTGTTTTCATCCATGCTATTCTTAAGATTAGCAAGTGCTGAGATATCTCCTAAAGTTGATTTCTCCTGTGATTCTTTAATTTTCTTCACAGCTTTAGCAGTTGTGTTCTCATCTTTTTCTTTTTCAGCAGACTGAACTTTCTTTTCTTCAGCAGCCTTTTCATCAAAGATACGAGTATGAGAAACTACGATACGACGGTTGTCCTTGCTGAATTCGATTACTTTGAAATCTAAAGTTTCGTTTTCTTTAGCAACAGTTCCATCTTGTTTAGATAACTGACGATATGGAGCGAATGCTTCAACACCATAGGTTGAGAACATTACTGCAGCACCTTTATCAGTTACTTTACCGATAGCACCTTCGTGAACGCTTCCTACAGTGAATACTGTTTCGTAAGTATCCCAAGGATTATCTTCTAATTGCTTATGTCCAAGACTTAAACGACGGTTGTCAACATCAACTTCTAAAACAACAACATCTAGTTCTTCACCAATCTTAGTGAATTCAGCAGGATGCTTGATTTTCTTGTTCCAGCTTAAGTCACTGATGTGGATTAATCCATCAACTCCTTCTTCTAACTCAACGAATACTCCGAAGTTAGTGAAGTTACGAACCTTCGCTTTATGCTTCGATCCAACAGGATATTTAGCTAAGATAGCTCCCCAAGGATCATCAGAAAGTTGTTTTAAACCTAATGACATTTTATGCTCATCACGGTCGATTGAAAGGATTACTGTTTCTACTTCATCACCTACTTTTAAGAAGTCTTGTGGACTACGTAAATGCTGTGACCAAGACATTTCAGAAACGTGAATTAAACCTTCAACACCCGGGATAATTTCGATGAATGCACCGTAGTCAGTTAACACAACTACTTTTCCTTTGATACGGTCGCCTTCTTTTAGATTTGCATCTAAAGCTTCCCAAGGTTGAGCAGTTAATTGTTTTAATCCTAACGCGATACGCTTCTTCTCATCATCAAAATCAAGAATTACTACATTGATTTTATCATCCAACTTCAATACTTCTTCTGGATGATTGATGCGGCCCCAGCTGATATCAGTAATATGAAGTAAGCCATCAACACCGCCAAGATCCATGAACACACCATAAGAAGTGATGTTTTTCACAGTTCCTTCAAGTACCTGACCTTTTTCAAGTTTACTCATGATTTCAAGCTTCTGCTTCTCCATTTCGTTCTCGATAAGAACCTTGTGAGAAACAACCACATTTTTGAACTCCTGATTGATTTTAACAATCTTGAATTCCATTGTTTTTCCTACGTAAACATCGTAGTCACGGATAGGCTTAACATCGATTTGAGATCCTGGTAAGAAAGCTTCAATACCAAAAACATCTACGATTAAACCACCCTTCGTACGGCATTTAACGTAACCGGTAATGATTTCATCTTTCTCCAAAGATTCGTTAACACGCTCCCAAGATTTGGTAGCACGCGCACGCTTGTGAGAAAGGATCAATTGACCGTTTTTGTCTTCTGTCGTTTCCACGTACACTTCCACCTGATCACCTGCTTTTAAGTCAGGCATGTGACGGAATTCAGTAAGCGGAATTAAACCATCCGACTTGTAGCCGATGTCAACAACGGCTTCTTTGCTGGTTAAGCTAATGATGGTACCCATCATGATTTCGTGCTCCAGCACTTGATTCAACTTATGATCATACAAAGCTTCCATTTTTTCACGGTCAGCTGACTTGTACGTTTCATAAGCTTTGCCTGTGTTATCCCAATCAAAGTCGTTGGAATCAGGCATTGCAAAATTGATATGTGTAGAATTTGCCATCTAGTTTATTGCCTCTCTTGATTTTAAGTGCTTCAAAAAAGGAGTGCAAATGTAATAAACATCCTTTGAATATCAAAGGATTTAATATTTCTAAAATTGGAAAAATATTATTTAAAAAAATGCTTGAATTAATGGCTTTCTAAAACAGCCATCTGCTCGATTTTTTCCTTCACTTGTTCCATCAACCACATCGGCGTAGATGTCGCGCCAGCAATCCCAACCGTTTGCTTTCCGTTAAACCAATCAGCCTCGATTTCATCAGCAGATGAAACAAAATAGCTATCTGGATTTACGTTTTTACAAACCGCGTACAAGGCTTTACCATTTGAACTTTTTCTTCCGCTAACGAATACAACTACCTCATATGCAGTAGCAAAACGCTTTAGCTGAGGTTCGCGATTTGATACCTGACGGCATAAAGTATCGTTGGTTATAAAATCGCCATCTTCTAATGATCCTTTATGTTTAACAATTCGTTCCTGGATATCACGAACCATCTTTTCAAATCCAATGGTGCTTTTAGTGGTCTGCGAAAAAAAGTGAACCGGCTTATCATAATCGATGTTATCCAAATCTTTTTCTTCAAAAACTACGATCGCTCTGCCATCCGTTTGTCCTACCAGTCCATTCACTTCGGCATGTCCTGGCTGCCCATAAATCACAATTTGTGCATCGTTATCTATTCCTTCAAAACTGGTTTTCACACGATTTTGAAGTTTTAAAACAACGGGGCAAGACGCATCAATCAATTCAATATTGTTTTTTAAGGCCAATTCATAAGTTGAAGGAGGCTCGCCATGCGCGCGAATTAAAACTTTACAGTCATGTAAATTGGCTAAGTCATCATGATTAATAATCTGGAGACCTTTCGCTTTCAAGCGATCAACTTCCATATTATTGTGAACGATATCACCTAAGCAGTATAATTTACCTGTTTCATCCAACTCGTCTTCGGCCATTTGAATAGCATATACCACTCCGAAGCAAAAACCAGAATTAGGATCTATTGTAACGTTCATCTTTTTATTTGTTTGATAACAACACTTGGTATTAAATATTGTTTAGCAACCTACTTTTAACTTCTCTATTTCTTTCACAACAAACTCCACTTGTTCTTCTTGATTCAAATGAGAATTGTCCAAAACTATAGCATCATCGGCTTTTCTTAGCGGACTTTCCTCACGATGAGAATCTTCGTAATCACGTCCAACAACATTACTTATCACCTCTTCCACTGTAATCTCAACTCCCTTTGCAACAAGTTCCTTAAATCGGCGATCAGCACGAATCATCGGATCAGCCTTCATGAATATCTTTAAATCAGCATGCGGAAAAACAGTCGTACCGATGTCTCTTCCATCCATCACCAAACCTCCTTGCTCCCCTTCTTGCTGTTGAAGCTCCACCATTTTTTTTCGCACCGTTTTAATCGCGCTCACATGACTTACCTGCTCGCTAATTTCCATCGTTCGAATTGGCTGTTCTACATTTTCACCGTTCAAATACACTTCACTCAAACCTGTTTCGGGGTTAACCTGAAAAGTAATTTGAATTTTATCTAAAGCCGTATTGAAATCAAAAGGGAAATCGTGCAACTCTTCTGGATCAGGAATAGGAATATCATTACGCATAAAATAAAGCGTTACCGCTCTATACATTGCACCAGAATCGATGTATTTAAGTCCTAAACGCTTGGCAATGGCCTTTGCGACAGTACTTTTACCACAAGAAGAAAATCCGTCGATGGCAATAATCATTCGTGAATGCATAAGTACAAAGATAAGGCGATAATTAGGACTTATCCTAAAATAAAACAAGAATTAAAAACATACTTTTTCACAATTAATCAAGTATTAACTGTAAGCCATCATAAGCTACAAATCGCTGAGCTGGCAACTCTGTAGAAACAAGTTCATGTTTTCCCATTTGATGACTCAAATGAATCAAATATCCTTGTTCAATCTTCAATTCATCCAATAAAAGTAGTGCTTGGTCAAGATTAAAATGCGTAGGATGAAAATTTCGCCGAAGAGCATTAATCACCATCACTTTTGAACCTTCAATTTTCTTTTTTTCTTTTTCACTTATAAAATTAGCATCAGTAATAAAGGTGAAATCACCAATTCTAAATCCACGGATTTCAAGCTGCGCATGAAAAACCTTTATTGGAAGCAGGGTGATTTCTCCAATAGTAAAAGCTTCATCGTTGAAATTATAAATGTTAAGCTCCGGAACTCCTGGATAATCGTTTTCAAAAGCATAAAAAAACTCACGACGTAAAGCTGTTTCTACTTGTTTTGTGCAATAAACATCTACTGGCTTTTTATTAATAAAATTGAAAGCGCGGATATCATCCATTCCAGCAATATGATCTTTATGCTCATGAGTGAATACCAGCCCATCCAATTTCTTCACCTTCTCACGTAACATCTGCTGACGAAAATCGGGACCAGAATCGATCACAACAACCGTATCTCCACGTTCAATCATGATAGAGGTTCGCAAGCGTTTATCGCGTGCATCATCCGACAAACAAACATCACAATCACAGCCAATCAGAGGGACACCCTGAGAAGTTCCTGTACCTAAAAATGTGATTTTCGTTTGCAAAAGGATTATTCGTTTTCGGTGTTTTCCGCAGGTGGCACCACTGCTTCTTCAGTATTTGCTGCAAAATCCAACTCCATGCTTTCTTCTTTGCTGACAATCGGATTTTTAAGTCCGATATCGCGAAGATCTACTTGAATCTGATTATTTGCATTTAGCGTGGTAATGATTTCAATTAAAGCCTGAATACGACTTTCCAGCGTGGAAAATTTATTGATTACCACTACTCTTTTCGCCTCTAAAAGACAATAATTCGATCTAAAATTCCCTTTTTCATAACGCACCTCGTAAGTTTGCTCTTTGAGGAGCTCTTCCAATTTCTTTAAGTACGCGGGAGTAAACTTCGCCATATTTGATTCAACTAATTACTTACAAATTTGCGAAAAAATGCGCAGATAAAAAATAAAAAGTTTTACAGGGCAAAAACAATTCAATTTCATGTATTTAGGAATTTGAAAATCTACGAATACTGGCGATTTTTCTTTATGCCTTTTCAACAATTGCTAAAATTCATTGTTAGAGAGGTGTTAAATGATTAAAAACAATTTAAAAAATTGAGCTTAAAGTGGTGATTTTTATATTCCTTTGCACCACTAAAATAATTTTGAGAAATTATGTTAATTGGAATTACAACAGAAACAAAGGCGTACGAAAAAAGAGTAGCTGTTACGCCAGATGTTACTGCACAATTGGTAAAAGCCGGCTTTGATGTTTGTATTCAGTCGGGAGCAGGAATGAACTCCTATTTTTCTGATGATAGTTATATCAATGCAGGTGGAAAACTAGAAGCAGATGCAAATAAAATTTATCAGACTGCTGATGTTATTTTGAAAGTAAATGCCCCTACCGATGCTGAAATTGCACAAATGAAAAAAGGTGCTGTTTTAATCTCTTTTATGTGGGCAGGAACAAATCCAGCCTTAGTAGAGTCTTGCGTTAAACAAGGTATCACAGCATTCTCAGTAGATGCAATTCCGCGTATTTCAAGAGCACAAAAAATGGATGCTTTAAGTTCACAAGCTAACTTAGCGGGATACAAATCAGTAATTCTTGCAGCTAATACACTTGGAAAAATATTTCCTTTGTTAATGACAGCAGCTGGAACTATTAAGCCATCTAAAGTGGTGATTTTCGGAGCTGGTGTAGCGGGCTTACAAGCAATTGCAACAGCTAAACGTTTAGGAGCTATCGTTGAAGTAACAGATATTCGTCCTGAGACAAAAGAGCAAGTTGAATCGTTAGGTGGTAAATTCATTCAAGTTAAAGGTGATGACTCCATTAAAATTGAAGGTGGATATGTGAAAGGCGTTTCAGACGAGTTTTTAAAGAATCAACAGGAACTTGTTGCGAAGCATGTTTCCGAAGCAGATATCGTTATTACAACAGCATTAATCCCAGGACGAAAAGCACCGGTGTTGGTAACAGAAGACATGGTAAAGAGTATGCGTTTAGGATCTGTGATTGTGGATATGGCGGTTGAGCAAGGAGGAAACTGTGCAATCAGCGAAGTGAATGCAACTGTTGTAAAACATGGAGTAACCATTATTGGAGAATCTAACATTCCTTCCCTACTTCCATTCAACGCTTCTGATTTATATGCGAAGAATATTCAAACACTCTTATTGCATTTAGCAAGTAAAGATGGCTTCAAATGGGAAATGGAAGAAGAAATTACAAAAGGTTCGTTGATTGTCCACGAAGGAAAAAAGATGATTGCTTAATTTAAAAAAGAAAAATAAACGAATATAAAATGGAATCAATTTTAAACTTAATCAGTGAACACCGCGAAATGATTTATTTCGTTTTACTATCGGTGTTTGTAGGTATCGAAGTAATTGGTGGCGTACCAACAGTATTACATACTCCATTAATGAGTGGAGCTAATGCAATCCATGGTGTAGTAATCGTGGGAGCTATTTACGTAATGCTTAATGTTGACCCTACGGATTACCTGGCATTAGCATTAGGATTTTTAGCGGTTTTATTAGGTACGCTAAACGTAGTTGGCGGTTTTGTAGTAACAGACCGTATGTTGGAAATGTTCAAGAAAAAATAATTTAATCAATACAGAATTATGAAGAGTGCATTGCTCGAATTATCATATTTAATAGGATCCGTAACATTTATTGTCGGATTAAAAATGATGGGGAATCCAAAGTCGGCCCGCAAAGGAAACTTATTGGGAGCTGCAGGAATGACCCTCGCTATTTTAGGAACTATCTTTTTGTTTGAAAAGAAAACCGAAGATGGTGCTATTGAGGCAGACCATGTTGTTCCAGGAATTATCTACGCATTAATTTTCGGTGCGATCATTTTAGGAACTATCGTTGGATGGTTAACTGCTAAAAAAGTGCAGATGACAAAGATGCCTGAATTGGTATCAATGTTTAATGGTATGGGTGGTGCTTGTGCGGCATTAATTGGCTTAATGGAATATCAACACAACTTACACCACACAGGAGCATTAGCAACAATTATAGCAGGGATGGTTATCGGTACTGTTTCTTTTTCGGGTTCAATTATCGCTTACTTAAAATTGAATGGAACGATGAAGCAACCAATACGTTTGCCTCAATACAATATCATCAATACGATTGTCATGGCAGGTGTTGTTTTGTTTGGGGCTTGGGTAGTAATGACGGCTCCTAGCATGACATTCCTTTATTTATTATTTGCAGTTGCGATTGTTTACGGAATATTATTTACTGTTCCTATTGGAGGAGCGGATATGCCAGTAGTTATATCGCTATTAAACTCGTTTACAGGATTAGCTGCTGCGTTTGGAGGATTTCTTTACGACAACAAAATCATGTTGACAGGAGGTATCTTAGTAGGCTCAGCG
>JBDKGQ010000017.1:0-10609 GCA_039798145.1 Bacteroidota bacterium | reverse complement strand
ACATATTTTAATAAAGCTATTCGAAGTTGATCTTCGGTAACCATTATTTTAAAATTTGATAGACAATTAATGAGGTGAAATAAGCTAAAGCAGATAAATACACAAACTGAATTACCGGCCATTTCCAACTTCCTGTCTCACGTTTAACAACCGCAAGTGTGCTCATACATTGCATCGCAAATGCATAAAACAACATCAACGACCATCCAACGGCTACGGAGTAACGAGGTTGGCCTGTTACTACATCTTTTTCCATTCGCATCTTTTCTTTCACCGTTAAGTTCTCATCGTTGCCAACACTGTAAATTGTTGTCATGGTTCCAACAAAAACTTCTCTTGCGGCAAACGATGTTACAAGTGCAATTCCGATCTTCCAGTCGAAACCTAAAGGCTTAATTACAGGCTCGAGTAAATGACCTAATTGTCCTGCGTACGAATATTCTAATCGCTGTGATTCTAACGCAAGCTTCTTCTCAGAATTCTCTGTATTATCAGTCATCTGTTCGATTTCCTGATTTACTTTTTCAAATTTATCTCCTGGTCCGCGTGATGATAAAAACCATAATACAATGCTGATTGCGATGATTATTTTTCCAGCATCAATTAAAAATATTTTTACTTTTTCAAGAATAGAATAACCAATGTTTGTCCATCGAGGCATTCGATAAACAGGTATTTCCATAATGAAATAACTTTTCTGTTTTGATTTTATTAATCCGCTGATCACAACAGATGCTACTAAAGCAGCAATGAATCCAATTAGGTATAGCGACATCAGAACTAATCCCTGAATGTTAAATACTCCAACGTAAGTAGATGGGATGATTAATGAAATAAGTAATGTGTAAACAGGTAAACGAGCTGAGCAACTCATCAACGGAGT
Organism: Bacteroidota bacterium; assembly: GCA_039798145.1. GTDB lineage: Bacteria > Bacteroidota > Bacteroidia > AKYH767-A > OLB10 > CAINEC01. The sequence continues at coordinate 9,726 of JBDKGQ010000017.1, read as the reverse complement.
AACTAAAATAGTCACCATCCGTTCCTTCCATGAACTAATTGTTCTTGTCGACATAATCGCAGGAACTGCACACGCAACACCACTCATTAAAGGAATTACAGATCTTCCGTTTAATCCGAAATTACGCATCAGCTTATCCATTAAACATGAAGAGCATCGCAATTTGAGGGACAAAAATGATGATACCACCAATACCTGCTAATACACCATTAACGATCAAATCGTTTAATACTCCTTTCGGAAGTAAGTTGCTAACTAGATCAATGAAACCTGTAAATGTCTCATCAATAAAATTCATCGGAAATTCTGCAATGGAAAATATCGATTGGAAAATGATAAATAAAATACAAAGGAAGATTACATAACCCCAGATTCGATGCACTAATAATCGATCTAAACGAGTACTGAATGACACCTTTTTTTCGTCTGAAACCCTAACGCAGCTATCAATAATTTGTTGAATAGATTTGTATCGCTCTAATGATTCAAACGACTGAATTTTATTCGCATCATAATCTACTCCTTCAAAAAGATTTTGCAGTTTTTTTATTTGCTCTTCAGGTAAATTGAAATGCTCAAGTGAGTTAATATGATTCGCAATTTGCAATGCAGCATAATTGCTTTTTAAATTTAGTTCTTTACGAATTCCACTTAAGATAGAAGGTTTAATAAGAGTGGTGTCATAAACGTCCACCGTCGGAACAGGAATGTCATTAATCAAAGCCTGCTTTAATTCTTCTATGCCAACTCCTTTGCGTGCTATTATCGGACAAACACGAATGCCTAATCTTCGCTCTAGCTCGTCTGGTTTTATTTTTATTCCTTGCGATTGCACTAAATCCATCATGTTTAAAGCAAGCACTGTCGGAATCTTTAAATCGATTACCTGCGATGCAAGAAATAAACTTCGTTTTAAATTGGTGCCATCTGCTAAAATGATAACTGCATCAGGATGGTCTTCATTATTTGGATCACATAAAACTTCAAAAGGAATTCTTTCGTCAGGAGAAGTAGGGTACAAGCTGTATGTTCCTGGTAAATCGACAATTTCTAAATGATTAGCTTCTCCAGTTGTTGAATTAAAGATAGTAGCAGAGCCTGTTTTCTTTTCTACTGTTACTCCCGGGAAATTGGCAATCTTTTGATGAAGTCCTGTAAGTAAATTGAAGAGTGAACTCTTTCCGACATTCGGATTGCCGATTAAAGCAACTTTGATTTTTTTGTTTGACTTCTGCACACCCTAATCCCCAAAAAAATTAATCAACTAGTTTCACTAAAATATTTTCAGCTTCATCTTTACGGATGCATAACATCGTCCCTGCAACACTAATAGCGATCGGACATCCTAATGGAGCAAAGCGATCGATGGTAATGATTTCGCCAGGTAAACAGCCCATATCCAACATCTTTTGTTGCATGCTATCATCCTTGTAGGAATCTACAATGCATTTATCTCCTTTTTTAAGCTGAGACAGTTTTTTTGATGTGGTGGACATTTCCTTATTTAGAATCATTCTACGAGAATGCTAAGATACTATTTACAACACCAATGAAACAAGTAAAGCCAACAACTTTTTTTGATATAGCTTTATTTCAGCAGGTTACATCAGTATGATTTTACTCAATAGGTTTTTTTCTGCTCCGTGTGTGGTGCTTTTCCAAAACTTGGGCAGTGACAATTCTTCTTAAATAATTTGCAACTTGAGAGGGAAAGAAGGAATACCGTAAAGAGTAGGAGTATCAATTTGTTTTTCATTGCTCATTAATTGATTTGAAGTGGAGTAAATTTAAAACTTCCGCCGTCAAAAAGTCCTTTGTCACTTAATTTCAATTCAGGAATTACTAACAAGGCCATAAACGATAAAAGCATGTATGGGGCTTTTAAGGTGCTTCCTAGTTTTTTTGCAGCTGCATCAATTTCTGAATATTGTTTCCCAATGGTAACAGCATCTGCATCACTCATTAATCCCGCAACTGGTAGCCCAATTACCATCTCTGAATCTCGACTTACTAAGCTAAGTCCACCACCACATTCAATAATTAAGTTAGTCGCTTTGCAAATTGATTCATCATCAACTCCAATAACGATTATGTTATGAGAATCGTGTGCAACACTCGATGCAATCGCTCCTTCTTTTAAGCCGAAATTCTTGATAAACGCGCACGACACAGGTGCATTAGTATAACGATTAACAACAGCTATTTTTAAAACATCATTTTCAATATTGCTTTCTAAATAGCCATTTATAATGGTTGCTTTTTCGTTGGATGCTTTCGTGATTAATTGTCCGTCTAAAGCATTTATGACATTAATAAACTCTCCTTCTGCTTTGATTTTAAAAAAATCGGAGGTGATTTTGTTTTTGATGAATTGATTTGGAGTTGCGTGTTTAATTTGTTCAAGATTTACCTTGCTTCCATCAAATACTTCTTCTCCATCAATAATTGTTTTTAGCACTTTAAATTCTTGTAAATTATTGACAGAAATAAAATCAGCTTTATCGCCTACGCGTAGTGTTCCAACTTTCATGTTGTAATGTTGCACTGGATGCAAGCACGCTATCGAAAGAACATCAAAAAGATTGTATCCTAACGCTACGGATTTACGAACATGCTCGTCAATGTGAAAAAGCAATAATTCATCGGGATGTTTATCGTCACAACAAAACATTAATTTATTAGGATGTTCTCCAATCAATCGATGTAATGCATCATAGTTTCTTGCAGCAGATCCTTCACGAATTAATATTTTCATTCCGAGTTCAATTTTTTCTAAGGCCTCTTCATAAGTAAAACATTCATGATCTGTTGTGATTCCAGCAGAAATATATTTTCGCGCTTGTTCTCCTCTTAAACCTGGTGCATGTCCATCAATGGGCTTGTTATATTTTTTTGCCAATGCTATTTTATGCATCACCTCTTCATCATCAAATAACACCCCTGGATAGTTCATCATTTCTGATAAATAAAAAATATCCTCCAATTGAAGCAACTGTTCAACACCATGTGAATCAATAATAGCTCCTGCCGTTTCAAAGTTGGTAGCAGGTACGCAGGATGGTGCACCAAAATGAAATTTCAATTTGGCATTTCTCGCATTGTCTATCATATATTGAACACCACTAATTCCTAAAACATTAGCGATTTCATGCGGGTCGCTGATAGTTGCCACAGTGCCATGCTTCAATGCTACGCGAGCAAATTCATAAGGCACTAGCATCGATGATTCAATATGGATATGAGCATCAATAAATCCAGGTAAAAAATATTCTTGTGAAGCTGTATCTTCTTCTCTTATTTCCTGGATGGTTCCGTTGCTTACTACAATTGTTCCTTTAAAAATTCTGCGGTTATAAAGGTCTATAATATGGCCGCTGTAATTTTCTGTTGTTTTCATAATTTAAGCGAATGTAGGGAATGATAACTAAATTGCGATAGAATTAAGGCCCAATAAATTACAATAAGTTGACTTGATTTTTAGGTTTTTAATTGTTTTTCGTTACATTTGTGTTTATTCAACAATTTATTAATTACTATTAAATGAAAACAGGCAAAGTAAAATTCTTCAATGAAGCAAAGGGCTATGGCTTTATTATCGAAGACGAAACAAACAGAGAAATCTTTATTCACCACAGTGGATTAATCGACAAAGTTCGTGAGAACGATGTTGTGTCTTACGAAGTGATTGAAGGACGTAAAGGTTTGAACGCTGTATCAGTGAAAAAAGTGCAATAATTATATACTATTGTATTTTCAAGTAACAAATCCCGGCTCATTGAGTCGGGATTTTTTTATGTAGTTCATCGAAATTTATAATTTTGTTTAATGCAGCGCCGCGAATTTTTTGATACACCCATAGAATATTTAAAAGGAGTAGGTCCTCAGCGAGGTGATGTATTGAAAAAAGAATTTTCAATTTTTACGTTCGAAGATTTACTGCATCATTATCCATTCCGATATATCGATCGTTCGAAGTTTTATAAAGTGGTTGAGTTAAATGCTGATATGCCTTATCTTCAAATTAAAGGGAAGCTATCAAGAATTCAATCTCACGGTGATAAACGAACTACACGTATCTCCGCAATTTTTTCTGATGAAACTGGCTCGATTGAATTGGTTTGGTTTCAAGGAATAAAATGGTTGAAGAATTATCTAAAGCCTAATATTGAATACATCGTTTTTGGAAAGCCTTCTTCGTTCAATGGTAAGATAAATATTGTGCATCCAGAAATAGAAGAGTCGTCGAAAGCAGAGTTGTTTAATGGTCCTTCTTTAACTGGAGTTTATTCTGTAACAGAAAAAGCAAGAGCTACTGGATTAGATACAAAAGCAATTGTAAAACTTCAACGTAATTTAATTGCATCACTTCCAGTATTTGTTCAAGATGTTTTTCCTTCGGATATTTTACAACAACATTCTTTGTTGTCACTACGTGATGCATACATCAATATTCATTTTCCTAAAGATGAAATGTCGTTGCGCTTAGCAACAAGACGATTGAAATTCGACGAATTATTTTTTGTTCAGTTACGATTGTTGCGCGCAAAAGCACAACGCAATGAAACGTATAAAGGCAAAGTGATTTCTGTCATTGGTGATGTGTTTAATACATTTTTTAAAAACTATCTTCCTTTTGAATTGACCAATGCGCAAAAGCGTGTTTTGAAAGAAATAAGAATTGATATGGGCACCGGCAAACAAATGAATCGTTTGTTGCAAGGTGATGTTGGTAGTGGAAAAACAATGGTCGCATTGTTAAGCATTCTGATGGTCATTGATAATGGATTTCAAGCTTGCTTGATGGCGCCCACAGAGATTCTGGCCAATCAACATTTTATTTCCATAAGTGAAGCGCTTAAGGATATGGATATTCAAGTGGAGTTGCTTACAGGTAGTACTAAAACGGCAAAGCGAAGAGAGCTCTTACAAGATTTATCAGAAGGACGTTTGAAGATTCTTATCGGTACGCATGCTTTGATTGAAGATCGTGTTCAGTTTAATAATCTTGGATTAGTTGTAATCGATGAGCAACATCGATTCGGTGTACAGCAACGAGCTAAACTATGGATGAAAGATGGAGTGGCGCCTCATGTGCTGGTTATGACGGCGACGCCTATCCCCCGTACGCTCGCTATGACATTGTATGGTGACCTCGACACTTCTGTAATTGATGAATTACCTCCGGGAAGAAAACCAATTACTACTACACATCGACTCGAGTCAGCACGCTTAGCAGTACTTGGTTTCATGAAAAGTGAAATTGCTAAAGGCCGACAAGTGTATGTTGTTTATCCGCTTATTGAAGAATCAGAGAAATTAGATTATGCTAATTTGTTTGAAGGATATGAAGCTATTTGCAAAGAATTTCCATTACCGCAATATTCAGTTAGTATTGTGCATGGCAAAATGAAGCCTGCTGAAAAAGATGCAGAGATGCAACGATTTGTAAGTGGCAAAACAAATATTATGGTTGCTACAACTGTTATTGAAGTAGGAGTGAATGTGCCTAATGCCTCTATTATGGTAATAGAGTCTGCTGAGCGATTCGGACTTTCTCAATTACATCAGTTACGCGGCAGGGTAGGTCGTGGCGCAGATCAGAGCTATTGTATTTTAATGACAGGAAATAAATTAAGTAGCGAGGGTAAACTGCGATTAAAAACGATGTGCGAAACCAACAACGGATTTGAAATAGCCGAAGTAGATTTAAATTTACGCGGCCCTGGTGATATCGCAGGCACGCAACAAAGTGGTGTAGTTGACTTACATATTGCTGATCTTGCAAAAGACAGAGCTATCATGGAAGAAGCAAAAGCTGTTGCAGAGGTAATCGTCAATAATGATAATAAATTAGAAAATCCACGACATGCATTTATTCGAGAGAAATTAAATCGTCTGGATTCTGAAAAAACAAATTTCAGTAGAGTGAGTTAATCGTTTTTTTGAATCAGTACAACTGCATAAGCAGCAACACCTTCTTCACGACCAACATATCCAAGCTTTTCATTTGTTGTTGCTTTAATGGAAATATCTTCGGTAGTGATTTTTAAAATAGGAGCCAGGATATCTTTCATTAAATCGATGTGTGGTTTGATTTTCGGTTTTTCTAAAACTAAACTGATATCAGCATTTCCAACAGTGTAGTTTCTTTCTTCTATCAATTCAATAACACGCGATAATAAAATGGTGCTGTCGATATTTTTAAATGCAGCATCTGTATCAGGAAAATAAAATCCAATATCTTTTAATCCAGCAGCTCCAAGTAAAGCATCACACAAAGCATGTATAACTACATCTGCGTCTGAATGTCCAAGAGCACCTTTATCATGCGGAATATCTACACCACCTAAAATCAGTTTTCTTCCTTCTTGTAACTGATGAACATCAAATCCGAATCCTACTTTAATTTTCATATGTATTAAAATAAAATAAGGGCTTTCGCCCTTATTTATTATTCTGTTTCTGCTTCTTCTTTATTTCCTGCATTCGCATCAAAGTCGAATGTTAACGTAAAGTGTAGCGTGTTTTCTAATGGGTTTCTTTGATCTGTAGGAATCAAATAAGCTAAATCAAGACCAAATACATTGTAACGTAAACCTGCACCTAGTGTAAAATATTTTCTGTTCCCTTTTGTTTTGTCTTCATAAAAATATCCAGCTCTGAATGCAAATTGTTTGTCATACCAATACTCCATTCCGAAACCGATATTTACTTCTCTTAATTCTTCTTTCCCTCCACCTGGGGCATCGCTAAACGATTGGAAAATACCTTCTGCAATTCCTACATCTGGATCTTTACCGAATAGGATAACTGAGTTAGAACTATTAGTTGAATCTTGAGTGTAAATTGGAGGAGTTGGTACAAGTAATTTATTAAAGTCCAAACCGAATGATAAATCATTATACTCGTTAAGCTTTAATTTTAAACCAGGACCAATTCTTAAGTTAGTAGGGATAAAGTTTTTAGTTCCTGTTTCGGTGTAAGAAATTTTAGAACCAATATTACTGATATTAACTCCAGCAGTTACTAACGCGTCCATGCCGCCAATCTCTACTTCTTTTTCATAAAATCCAGAAACGTCAGCCGCAACTGAATTACCAGCTTTACTATCTGTTCCTTCTACTGCTGTTCCTCCAGTTAAGTTAGAGTGGATATAACGTAATGCCATACCTCCGCTAAAGTTATCGCTTAGCTTTCTTGAGTAAGCAATGTCTAAAGCAAATTCATTTGGTTTGAAATCACGAATTGTATTTCCGTTGTTATCAGTGAATGTGATATTTCCTAATGAGAAATATCTCAAAGATCCTCCAATTGCTTGCTTGCCTTTTAATTTTGAATAGCCCGACACATAAGCAATGAACATGTCATTTACTAATGCTTTTAACCAAGGAGTATAAGAAACCGCAAACCCTGATTTCTTTTCGTTGAAAGCAAGTTTAGCAGGATTCCAATGAATTGAATTTACGTCTGCTGAGGTTGAAACACCGATATCTCCCATTCCGCCTGCTCTTGCTTCAGGAGAAATTCCTAAAAAAGGTACTGCAGTGGTGATGGTGTTTATCTGGCCTAATAAATTTGATTGGCTGCTGGTCTGTGACAAAGCAATCTGACTTGTTCCAAGAAAGATGGCAAAAACGAGTTTTACTTTATAATTCAATTTCATAATAGACGAATCTTCTCTTTTATAAGTTGGCAAATATAAGTATTTAGCGTATTAATTCTAATTTTTTCTTTTTATCGAAGTATAACGAGCTTCTCAATCTTCTCCGCAGTCTCCCCATCAGCAGTCCTGATTTTCAAACGATAAATATAAGCTCCTTGGCCTATTTTATCTCCGAAATCATCTTTTCCGTCCCAAGTTAAAGGATTGTTTCTGTATCCATCACAAACTTGATAGTCCGACAAAGTTCTGATTAATTTACCTGAAACCGTAAATATCTGAACTTGTATGGTCATACCAGTGCAAGGTTTGTTATGCTCAAAATAAAAGGCTGTATTAGTGCTAAAAGGGTTCGGGTAATTTAAAACGTGGTCCAATGCTAAAGTCGACGAATTGGATACAACAAAGTCGGTATTGCTCGTCGAGGAATTTCCATTTATATCCCATGCTTTTAAGGTCAATGTGTGCGGACCTTCAGATAATTCAGACAATTTGTATTTCACGATTCCTTTTTGATAACTGTTTAATTCCGATTCATAGTAATCATTCAGAACGAGAACTGATTGTTGATTATTGTCTATTAAAGCAGTAATATCATGTCCGATTCCATTTCCTACTGTATTAATACCACTAGAATCTGCGAGACGCGCATAAATAATAGGATTTTCACTTGTTAATCCACCAGCTGTGAAGTTCTCATCATTCAAATAAAGATTGATCGATGGGCCATCCTGATCATTTAATCCATTAGCAGATATACCACCAATAACAACCCCTTCATCATACCCATTTCCATCCGATGTTTCATCATGAACATAATAGCTCAAGCGACCAGTGCCAAATTGATAGTTGATATCTTTAGGTACAATAAAGCTGCAAGTAAACTCTCCGTTTACAACCGACGATTTGCCTCTGTAAATAATGTTCTTTCTAAGTAAAAAGCTATCAGGTAGGCTGACGTCGGTACCATTAACATCGTTTACCAAGTTGTATATTTTTTTCTCTTTATCAAAAATGGTAGTATATACGGTACCGTTATAATTCGATTGTGTCACATTGTTCTTATCAGTTACTTTTCCTTTGATAGTTACTTTGCTTAATGCTTTTAAAGTGTCTGAAACGATACCGTCTTGTTTAATTTCTTCGGTAATAACTTTTAAAGTAGGGTAGGCTAGTCTTATAGAAGGATCCCCTAACAAAGTCACATTTCTATTTCCCGGGTTTTCCATTTTAGCCAATCGTTGAATATCTCCAATACGAGGCATTTCACCGTTTATCGGCGTAAACATATACTTCAAAAGATCTCCATTGATTACTTCATTATCTAGTGCGAAGGCTAATCTTACAGTGGTAAATAAACAAATTCCTCCTCCTTTATTGTTTAGCAAAACAAGTTCACCCGCTGCTGTTCTTTTGGGGTCATCAAATCTGCTGAACTCACACGTTGCTGTAATGAAAGCCGGCATCGAGTTAAGATTTGACCAACTATTAATCATATCGATATTTAATATAGCCTCTGCCGACCATCCAAGCTCACCACCATGTCCAGTATAGTTAATTAGGAACGCGCCTTTTTCAATTCGTTTATTAATTGCTTCATTAACTTCAGGATATCGTTGTCCTCCAGGTGTTGATTGTTGTTCGTAGGCATCACTTACAATTTTATCAATATTATAAACCGGATTATTTACTGAAACAGTTGAAGCTATCCTTTCACTTTGACGGAAATGTAAATTTCTATCTTGATCATCTGCAACAAAGCAAAGTACATTTCTCCAATCACCAAAACGCGATGATGAGTTAGATGCGCAAGAAGCAACTGAGCTAGTATTACCTGGAGTTTCGTAGGTGATAATTTTATCAACCATCAATCGCGCATCTGTAATATCTCTTACTGGAATTCGTCCCACTCCAACATCAATTAATTCAGCTCCAGTTAATGTTCCTTCGTTGACATCCAGCATTCCAAAAAAATCATCCGAAGTATATGAGCCAATTAATGAAATAGAATTTTCTGATTGGAAAGTGGTTAAGTAATTAGTATTTCCTCCAATTCTATTTTTAGG
>JBDKGQ010000016.1:0-21607 GCA_039798145.1 Bacteroidota bacterium | reverse complement strand
AAAATATTCTTCATATTGAATAACTCAGCAATCTTAGAACTAATGAATTCTATTTTTTTTTCATCTTCATTATATTCAGCCAGTAAATCTGTTGAACCTTGTTTGAAATTAATTGTGTCTGCCATGTCTTTCATATTAATCGTTATAAATAATCAATTTTTGGGGTGAATATTACCTTTTGTACAATACTTTAGTTAATTGCGTATGCAAATTTTCAAGTAATTAATAAGTTGCCAATTCACTTCAAAAATAACAATTAACCCTCATATTTTTACTTAGACCTTTACACACCCTCATAGGACTTTTACACAAATAATCATTATAGAAGTTTGTATCCTAAACGATGCAAAACTTCATGCCACATCACTCACACACTTCTATTTTCACTACCGTTTCAGGTGTAGTTGGAGGCGTTGGTAAAGCTATAACAGCGAAGCCGCTTTTAATGGCGGTAACATTACCAGGACTCTCCACTGTTGTTTTATATGCCGCTGCATCTGCTGCTGCCGGTTATGTGGTTAAAAAAGCCCTCGACAGTATTTCTGAAAAACTGAATAAGTTCTTTAAAGAAAACTTCAAAGACGACAATGAATAAGGTTGTGGGCATAGCGTTAGGTGCAGGCCTTGTTTATGGTCTTGTCAGACTGCTTAAAATGCAGAATGTATCTGACATGTCAACCATGAAGATGGTTAATCCTCGCATTCATTCCATTAACCTTGGCGGTTTGACTTTCAGAACGGAAGTTGAAGTAAATAACCCTTCTCGTGATAGCATTCGCATCACTAAACCTGTCGTAACACTTACTTCAAAAAATAAGTTCTTAACTCAATCTGATGCTGAAAACAAAGAAATCATCATTCAGCCTCTAGCGGTAACTAAAATTGATACGATTGAATTAGAACTCTCCTGGTCAATTCTTGCCGGATTGATTAAAAACATTGTCACCAAAATTCCTGCTGTTATTACTGCCTGGAAATCGGGAAATAAAAAGAACCTGGTAGCTCAGTTAGGTGTGCCTATGGAAATGTATTTCACCACCTATGTAAACGGACTGTTTTATCAGTCGCCCTCTGAAAAATTGATTTAATGCAGGCACTATCTCACATACCAAGCAAAACTGTAACAAGTGGTTATCGCAGCATCAAAGATGGAAGCCGCTTTAATCCGTATTTCCCACCACCTGATGAGCGTGACCGTGTCATTATTAACGATGGTGAGGTAACTGATACGGTAGAGTTAATGGAGAAGGTCGTTTGGAAATACCTTGACGACACCAAGCGAATCGCTCCATTACTCAGGCGGTCTTCCACCCTTGAAACGTGCAAGGCTATTTGGGAATTCATGTATTCCTACATCCAGTATAAGCTTGACAAGCGTGGATTAGAACAATTACGCAGACCTGCTAGAAGTTGGGCTGAACGTGCTACTGGAGTGGATTGTGATTGCATGAGCATTTTCGCTTCGAGCATTCTTACCAATCTTCAAATACCACACAAATTCAGAATCACTAAATACAGTCAGGATTCATGGCAACACGTGTACGTGATTGTTCCAATGGACGGAAGTAATTATTGTGTGATTGATGCTGTGGTTTCTGAATTCAACTATGAGAAAAAATACACCGATAAAATGGACTATACTATGAACTTAAAAGGCATAAACGTAGCCGTGCTCAGTGGTGTGTCAAGCAATGACCACTATGATGCAGTTATGGCAACTTCGTTATCCGGTATTGGTTTGGGTGCAGTCACCAATCAATCTGACCTGGATAAACTTTATCAGAATATTGTAGCTACTCGTAATGCGGTGGCACAAAATCCCAATATGGTATCAACTGTGGATGACCCACAGGCATTACTAAAAATGTTGGACTATGCCATTCAATACTGGTACACCGACAAACGTGAAGAAGCATTGGACATTCTTGCAAAGAATGAATCACAGCTCAACTTACGCAATGGAGTAACGGCTATGAATGGAATCGATTACGATCCGGATGAATTAGCGTTAAGCGGAATCAACATCAAAGGCTTTTTTACCAACGTAAAGAATACGGTTAAAACCGTTGGACAGAAAGTTGGTGATGCAGCAAAAGTGGCTGTAAAAGCGGTTGTAAAATACAATCCATTAAGCATTGCAGCTCGTGGCGGTTTCTTACTTGCCATGAAACTCAACTTGGGTAAAATGGCTTCCAAATTAAAATGGGCTTATGGCACACAACAACAAGCTGCTGCCAAAGGCGTGAATGCTGCCACATGGCAAAAGAGTAAAAACGCTTTAACGAAAGTTGAAAAGCTTTTTGCTGATAAGCTTCAAGGTAGTCGTGATGCGTTAAAGAACGCTATTTTAAAAGGTCGTGCAGGAAACCTAAGTGGATATGTTGAAGACCAAATGATGGGTTACTTAGGTGACCCTGCATCAGCAACGGTAATCGCTGCGGCTACTCCAGTTATTATCGCAACGATTAAAATCTTAAAAGAATCCGGGCTAATTGGTAAGAATGAAAATGTTGACATGAACTCATTAACGAGTGAAGTTACAGCCGACCCTGGAGCTGCTGCCGCTGCTGCGGAAATTCAAGCAAGCGATAGTGATCCATCGTCATCCAATGTAGCCTTAAGAACAGCTGCAACAACTGCCGATGCAAGTGTAGCACCTACAACAGATGCTCCTGCTGCAAGTGATACTTCAGCTTCATCAGGTGGTGGTATCATGAGCTTCATCAAGGCTAATCCTGTACCTGTTGTAATTGGAGGTGGATTACTTGCCTTTGGTATTTATCAAATGGTAAAACCTAAGAAAAAAGTAAGTGGACTTTCAGGCTATAAAGCCAAAAAGAAAAGCACCACAACTAAGTCAACAGGTCATGCTACCAAAAGCAAGACAACGCATCATCATGCAAAGCATACCCATAAGAGTATGCCTCCCAAAGTAATGAAACTTTTATAATCAATAAATACGCAAACCATGGCAACAAGAACAAAAAAAACCAAAATCAGTAGCCAAGCTGTGATGGACGAAATCAAAACCTTGGCTATGCTCACTGGCGGTGTTGTTATCGGCTCGGTGGGCGGAAAAATGATTGATAAGGTATTGAATGTAGATGCTACTGCAACTGGATTCAATGCAAAAGCACTGGCACGACCTATTGTCCTATTGGGCGTTGGTACAGCCGGGAACTTGATGCTCAAAGACCCGAACATGAAAATGCTCGCAACAGGTGTTGGTGCATCAGGACTTCTTTCCGGTGTGAAAGTGTTTTTGAAAAAGGATTTGTTAGCCGGACTAGCAGATTTCAGCTTCAATGGTGTTGACGGTTTAGGTGAACCAACTGTTTACCGTGAGCCTATCAACTTGTCTGTTGAACGCTACAATCCTGACCTTCCTGCTCTTTCATCTCCAACGGCTTATAACCCTGAAGACATCGCTGCTCCATCACGCATGGTAGAAGGTGTTGCAGAAGAAGAATTGGCCTACATCGAAATCATTTAATAATTCACAAATCAAATAAATCATCAGTATCATGTTAACTCTCGGACAAATCGAAAACAGCGAGTACAACTTGCTAGGTGCAATGTCAGAAGACGATTTCTTGCAAGCACTTGACCTAAGCGGCCCCAACGACAAAAAGAAGTTGTTCCGCAAAATGCAAACTCAAACACGTGTAGCAACGAATGCCACAGGCTCTCGTTCTCGTGCAGAGTTTGAGAAGCGTATTTCTATGCTTCCAAAAGAAATCCAACAAGGATTAGCAAACCAAAGTTTGCAAGCTGTTGATACCGCTTACTATGTGGTAAAAACAATCACCGGTTCTAAAGTCATTAAAATGTTCAAAGATGACGACAACAAAGTTGTTGGCACGAGCAACATTTCAAGTGGCAAATTGGAAAAAGGAAACTACTTCCTTTTATATGGAATCCAATTGTTAGGTGGTGTTGGAGACAGCAATGATTCTCCAGGCACAGTGAACTACGATGTTGTTCCGGACTATGTTCGTGACGGTGAATTCGAGTTCAAAGCCAACGGAACGGTGTTGATCCCAAACACTTCTTGCGAAGTTTTCCAAACCACTGGTAAGGACACTTTCAAAGGATTGTGGGTGTTGGATAATCCAAAAATCATTCGTGACCAACAGTCTATCGAATTCAATATCGAATGGGCTGCCAATGCACCTGACCACTCGTACTTGAAGGCTATCCTTCGTGGTACTGCTGTAATCAAAGCGTAATCCTTAAGAATCATTCACTATGAAAAACCACAAGTTTCAACAGATTCGGGTAAATGTCACTCAACCAGGTGAAGCTATCCGTTTCAATGCACAAACCGACAAGCAATACAGTCGCATCAGAGGTATTTATGTCTCTATGCCTGAAGAACGCCTCGTGCCTGGAAGCTTATTGGGGCTCAAAGTGAACAATCAAGAGGTATTCGAGGATGTGCATGAAGTGAAACTGCTAACCAGTGGTAATCAAGTTGCTCCAAACAAGAAGTTTTTCTTCTTCGAGGAGCAACTTGATGCTGCCGGAAGTACTGTTGAAGGTCGCTTTACAGATGGGCAAGTTCAATTAACTGCTGCTATTAAAGAACAGTTAGGGAACAATTATGCTGCCTATGGTTTCCCTTATGAAGTGAAAATTTACTTGTGGCTCACCAATGAAAAATAAGTCCAATCATGGGAGTAACACGGTACAATATCATACGCTTACAAGTTGATAGACCAGGACAAATCATTCGCTTTCAGCATAAGGTTCCAACTTATCTGAAACGATGCACCGGGTTTAAAGCTGTTCATGTGCGTGGTATTGGAACCGATTTGTATGTCCCTGAAATTGGATGGTTCACAGCCTCATTTAATTCACTTAAAGAAGAAGCAATTGTAACCCCAGTTTCCGCACAGGCTTTTTATGAGCCGGAGGAAACACATGAGTTTCAATCGCTTGATGTTCTTCTATTACAAGGTCAGTTAGTTGTAGGTGTGTATTTGGACACTTGCCCTTCCAATCTGTTTGCTCCTTATATCGTGAGTTTGTACTTGCGCTGCACTGATAGCAACGAGATAAAGCAAGTTACAAGCAATAACCCTGTACCTCCAATTGAGCAGAAGGTTCAACCTGATGCAAAAGAAGATGAAACAGAAGACTGCTCATGTCCTAATCCTATGGATGAAGATGACGAATATGAAGAAGAATCAAACCCTGACCAACTATGTTCGATCATCTAGTACACATACATCAGCAATACAAACAGCGAGAGCTTTCGATTCAGTTGCAACGCTTTAAAACCGTTGTCACTAAATCCGCAACACTTCGCTACGAAATCGAAGCATACAATGAGTATTTACTACTCACCAATGCAGCGGTTCTTCCCATTGGTACTCGAATCATATCAGATACCAATAGCCTGGAAGTAACAACAGCACTCAAGGGTTTAGAAGGCTTAGAAGAATTCAGCGGCCTTGTAGCTATTGTATTACCTGTTGGGATAGACAACTATCCAATCATTGAATTCATACAAATCGTCAAGGAATAATGAAAAAGAAAAAGATCTATCATGTCATCGAGGTAAGCCAAAAGATGATTAAAACTTTCCCGAAACAGGGACACCAAAATGTGGCTTTCAATGCAAGCTTTTATCGCAATGGTAAAAAGCTAAATAGTATTGACCAGGCTACTACAGATAATTTTTCTGCACTGGTAAGAAGCTATGATAAATCTGAAAATCCTGACAAGGTAAAAGTTGAATTCAAAGACCAGGACACAGGCAATTTGATATGGTCAAAAACTTTTCAGTGGACGGATGCAGATGAGGATATTCCAAAAAGCTTATCAGGTTATTCAGGACTAGGTGAAGCGGAAGTAAATGACCTAGTTCAACGAAAGTTCTATGAAATGGAACGCTCCCGTGAGTTAGAAAGAATGTCTGCTGAACTGCAAAAACTACAAGCCATCAATGAGGACTTAGAGTTTCAAGTCCAGGATATGCAAAACACCATTGAGGCTAAAAAGCAAGTCGAGTACTATTCCAACATTATTGGAATGGCACTTCCTGGGCTTGCAAAATTTTTCAATAATACGCCCGTAGGAGCAGCAATGAATTTCCTTGCCGGAACCGATGAAGATAAGGCAAAGGAAATTGAAGAAGGAAAGCAAGAGCCAAAGGACACACAACGTGAAACCATTTTGGAAATGATAAGCTCCTTCATTCAAAGCCTGAATAATCAGGAATTAGGTACGATGTATTTGATGCTTTCTGAGATTGAAAAAGACAGAAGTAACATGCAACGCATCCTTCACTTCATCACACAACCACAAGTAAACACGAACCCAACAAGCGCATAATCATGGCAAATCAAGATGTAAATATTTCAGTCAAGGTGGCATCCGATCAAGAAGCCCGACACGCACAAAAAGCATTGCAAACTATTGCAAACAATTTCTCCCTTCAGGAACTCATAACTATCTCTAAGAAGATAGAGATGCCTCTAGTGAAATTGAAGATTAAGAGTATGCTATAAACAGTACTATCATGGCAGAACAAGGAACAAAAGAACGTATCATTCAAGTGGTTGAGAATAATCAATCCAAACTCATCAATGGTTTATTGGTTGTTGGTGGTATTTATTTGACCTACCGCTTGGGTAAAAACTTGATTGCAGGTATCAATAAAAACGATGCGCAATCCAAGGCAGATGACAGTCCTGATGTTCGCCAAGCCATGGCACTTCGTTCAGCAATGAATCCATCAGGAATTAGTTGGATGATGAGCATGGACACTACGAACACAACCACAGTATTAGATACTGCGAGAACCATTACCAATTTAGACAATGTATCAAAGGCTTATAAGAATCTCTATCAGAATAATCTTTTGGATGATTTGCAGAGCGAATTATCTACAAGTGATTATCAAAAGTTTCTCACGATTGTAAGTAGTAATTCAAATAAAGATACCTCAAGTGGTGGTGCAGCTCCAGTGCAATTTGCAAAGCCGAATCAATTAGTAGTTAGCAAAAAGTCAGTAGCCTTGAGAACTACTCCGGATGCTACGAACCATGGAGCTTTTTATGAGGTGTTTTCAGAAAAGAACATTATACGTTACACCGAACCTGGAGAGTTTTTAGGTTATGCTACTGGAAGACAATATTTCGATGATGTCAACAATGTAAAATTCATTGAAGTTGCCTTTGTTGTTAGAGCGCAATATGCTCCTAGCAAATACAAAAATCAAAATAAGAAACGCTACTCCTATTGGGTATCTAGTTCTTCAACTTACGTTGAAATTTTCAGCTATTACAAAACCATGTGGGATAATTACCCTAAAACTAAGAATGCCACAGGTTGGATGAAGCCAGTTGATTATTTCACCTTAAAAGGTATTCCGATGCCAAGGTTATTAACCAGGGCAAAAGCACCCATTCTCGATGACCGATTGGTAGCCATTAATGTGGCCGAACCCAATACAATTCTAGGTCAATTCATCATGAGCTTAAATACAGGCAAAGGTGAATTCCTACAATTCAAAACGGTGGACAATACCGTTCGATGGGTAGATAGACGATTCATTCAATTACAAGAGCAAGTATGAGCACAAAAACAGAACAATACGTAACAGATAATTACCCTTACGCAAAAAAAGCCGGGGAGAAATTCGCGATGGATCCATTAGTGATTTTAGCGCAAGGCTCATTTGAGAGTGCATGGGGAACATCTAATCTCTCGAAGAAGTACAACATATCAAGCGCAGAACCAATACAAATTAAAGTTCAGAACCTATGACAACCCCCAGGATAGTTTCTATGATTTCGCTCGATTGATTTCAAAGAATTATCCTTCAGCTCATGCTGTTGCAAAGGATTACAAGCAATACGCTAATAAGATTGCTCACAGTCCCTATATCTCTGAAAGCAATGGAGATAACAGAACGTCCTATATGAATGGTCTCATCAAAAACTATGAGAACATTTTGGACATCGCTAAAAAAAAAATCTTCTCGTCACCGGAGGATTCTCATTCGGAGCAGCCGCAGTGATATTTCTAACGGGACGATACATATATAAAAAATGGATTAAGAAACAGTAATGGCATTCGCACTCACTCATGTAAGAACAGGTCAGCAAGTAGTATTCACGGTTCGTGAAATACTAGAGCTACTTGGCGATTCCATAAACGATGAAATTTTAATCCATGGTCAAGCTTACCGAATAGCCAGTGTACAAGGAGACTTGGGAGGTGGCTCAGGTGGTTCAATAGGAACGGTGGATTGGAAAAAGAAAACCATAACAGTTGGACAAAGTGGACAAAGTTCTTTTGAAATAAACCTATCACCAAGCGATCCTGAAGGACTATTCATGGTTGTTAATGGTGCATTGTTCGATTATGGCACAGATGGAGCTTTTCACATTGAAAGTGGAAAGTTGTATTGGCATGGTCGGTTTCAGTTAGAACCAACAGACATAGTGTACATAAAATTTTTAACCCTTAAATAAAACATAAAACATGAGCGAATTAGTAAGAATTAAACAGATTGAAGGCTTAGCCACGGAGCTTGCTGCTAAAGCACTCGATGCACAAGTAGTTAAAATTGCTAACAACCTTTCGGACGTTAATGCCGGAACTGCGAGAACCAATTTGAGTATCTATTCTAAATCAGAAGTAGATGCTTTAGTTACTGGTGCAAAAAACGCATTCAACGTTGCGGATATCACCACAAGAAATGCGTTGACTGGCTTAAAGGTAACTGACCGTGTATTCGTAAATGATGACGGTGACGGTAAATGGGCTTTATACATCGTAACAGCAGTTACTGACGGAAAAGGTTCAACATCTACATACAAGAAAATTGCTGATGAGGATTTGTTTACCAATGCCTTGACTGCTGCTGCTGTAAAAGCTGCTTATGAAAGCAATGCTGACACTTATGCTTTCAACGGAACGTACAAAGGTAAATTGGATAAAATCACGGTTACCGGTAACGTAAACCTTGATACCATTAAATCCACTGCGGACACAGCTCTAACTAATGCAGCTACTGCGCAAACCACCGCTAATAGTGCCTCTACTGCTGCAAGTAACGCACAGAATACAGCTAACGCTGCTAACTCTGCCGCTGCTGCTGCACAAGGAACCGCCAATTCAGCATTGTCGCAAGCCAATTCTGCATTTGATTTAGCCAATACCAAACAAGGTGCGTTTACTCAAACAACAGAATCGTTTATAGGAGTTCACGGTAATGCTAATTCTCCGATTAATGTAACCTTATCACACGTTCCTAAAAATGGAATGGAATTAATGGTCTTTTTCAATGGAGTTCGAGTAAAGAACGTCACTTATCGCGATAACCTGGTAACCTTCCAAGTACCATATATCACGGAAGATAATGACGACATTATGGTAACCTATAGCTACTAATAGATTCCATGGATAAGATTTCAGCCAAGCAAGTAGAAGGTATTGTAGATACCGCAACACGTCAACAGATTGATGGTGAAAAGACTTTTTCAAGTCCGACCAATTTCCTTTCTCCGTTCGGTAAGGAATTCACCGCCATGTGTATTGATGGGTTGAATATTTATTGGCTGATAACTCCAGGTGTATTTGACCAAGAAGGAAACAGACGCTTAGGTATTGATCCTGAAAGTGGTGTTTTTGGATTGCAAGAATTCAAAGGAGGAATGTGGAATAGTATTAATCTATAACCAATACAAATGACATCAAGAACTCGATACAAATTAACCCTGTTTGCTGCCGGATTCCTGGCACTGGTTACGCTGCTTGCAATTGCTTCTAAAATGGAAACAGTTGCAACAGCTTCCATTGCAGGCATCATGACCATTTTATCGGCCTATATCTGGTCGCAAACAACAAGACCTTCAAGAAATGAATATACTACTCAATATCCTAAAAAGCAGAGTCGTTCAAAGAGCTATACTGCTCGCAGTGCTGATAGTAGCACTGGTGCTGCTAATTAAAAGCAATCGAGCATTAAAAGCAGATAACCAACGGTTATCGTTGAACATGCAATCGCTTGCAAGTGAAATGACTTTTGTAAAAACGCAAAATGGGAAACTCGCTGCTCAAACCGATGTGCTACTGCTTCGAACTGCTGAATTGAAATCGCTTTTTCCAAAAGAGGCAAAGGCTGTTTCTGATATGGGTGTGAAAGTTTCTAAGGCAACGCAGGTTTCAACCACTGTTGTTGAAACGCAAAAGAACATCATTACAGTGGTTAGGGATAGTATTATTTGTGATACGATTCATGTGAAGGTTTTTGATTATCGTGATAAGTGGTATCAAATCAGTGGTGTTGCATTGGGTGATTCTCAACGATTACAAATACATAGCACCGACACACTTACCCAAGTTGTTTTCAAGGGAGAGCGAATCCGTCCCTGGCTTTGGGTGTTTTCTCCAAGAAAATTACAACAACGTGTAAGTGTTTCCAACCCCAACGCAACAATTAAATACAGTCAATTCATACAAATACAAAAGCAATGAACAAGATATTTTATGGTGCAGCTGCATTGGCTCTGTTAGCATTAATCAGCAAAAAAAGCACGGACAAAGACGACAACGCTCCGGTAACGGCAGCACAGAAAGAAAACCGAGTAATCACTTTTTATAAAGCATAATCATGGCTGTTTTAGAAGTTCCAATACCCTTAACTCCAAGAGTGTTTTATTCCAATGTGGCTTTGCCTCAGAACAAAGCGAAGCTCGATCAGATTGGTAAGAAATACTACAAGGAAATAAAACAAGCAGAAGACCTAACAAAGGTTCCTGGTGCATTGATTCTATCGGTCATCTTCACTGAAAGTGCAGGTAACCCAAACGCATTGAGTTATGTTGGAGCTGCTGGATTAATGCAATTAAAACCGCAAGCAGCTAACGATACCATATTCCTGGAGAACAAACAAGGAAGGCTTACGGCAGCAGAACTAGCTATACTTAAAAAATACTTGGGCAATAGAGTGAATGGGCCGCTTAAACAAAAGTATCTCTCTCACAAAATCAAGGAGAACAATTTTACTGGCAATGTGGTAACAAGGGCGGATATGATGAACCCTGAATTCAATATCCTTTGCGGAGCAATGCTACTGGGTATTCTAATCGACCAACATCAAGAAGCAGGCGCACTGAGATTGGATAAAGTATTACTGCGATACGGACTTGGTTATTTCTTTAAACCAGGTGAAGGAAATGTTGAACAGGTATTAGACCGTGTAAAAACAAAAAGCACTGAGGCGTATTCCTACATTTTAAAAGTTGCAGGTAAAAATGGATTACTTGAAACACAAGCCACCGTTTAATGAATCAATTCGAGCTAAATAAACAGATTGAACAGTTTATTCTTAAAAAGGATAAAGCCTTCGAATCGTATTCGAGTGAGGACAAGAAGTTTATTGCTGGATATAGTGGATCGGGTGGACAAGGTTCAAAAGGAGCAACTGGTGAAGGTGTACTTTATGAATTCTTTACTCCGGATTATATATGTGAGTTGATGTGGGGGCTTGCTTATCGCTTTGGATTCAAAGCAAGCGGTACGGTACTTGAACCAAGTTGCGCTACCGGTAATTTACTGGCGAATGCTCCTGATAAAAGCAAATGTTACGGTTTTGAAATCAATCCAACTTCAAGGCGCATCGCTCAAATACTTTATCCGGAAGCCAAAATTTATGACGGCTATTTTGAAACAGCGTTTTTGCAAGAGCCCAGATATACGCAACGCTTAAAGGACAAACCAACCTGGTTAGAGGGTTATCCTTTTTCATTGGTAATAGGTAATCCTCCATACGGCAAATACAAGAACAAATACAGCTCGTATTTCACAAAACCCAAGATGCATCAAATCGAATTGTTTTTCATGTACTACGGTCTTCAGCTTTTAAAGCCTGGAGGCCTTTATTTAACAGGAAGCAATTTTCTGCGCAACGGAATAACCTATCAAACTGAGAAGGCAGAGCTAGAAAAGGTATGTGATATCCTCGATGCTTATAGACTACCTCCGGTCTTTAAATTCTCCCAAGTTCCAACGGACATCATCGTATTAAAAAGAAAATAATGAGCTACTCGAATATACCCATGCAACCACAAATGGTTTTTGATAAGAACAGCTATGCTGAGCTTGAAAGCCAATTAGATGAACTAGATGCACAGTTCAAGATTCGTGAAATTGAAGTAACATTCAACACCGAAGCTTACTTCTTTGGGCAAGTAACAAGTTCATTGGATATTTTCAATTTCCTTAAAGAGCGCATCTTAAAAGGTATTGAAATTCAAGAGCATTTCATTGCCATATACTTGAACCAAGCCAATAAAATTATTGGCTACTACCATCATTCTACTGGAACCATAAACGCAACTATGGTGGATGTAGAGATTGTTGCAGCTGTTGCATTAAAGACACTAGCAAAATCTGTGGTTATATCCCACAATCATCCAAGTGGAAACTTAAAACCGTCAGAGGCAGACCGACAACTTACAAGACGAATCAAACAGGCATTGAAGTTATTTGATATTGTATTGCTTGACCATATCATTGTTACTAACCAAGGATATTACTCTTTCGCTGAAAGTTCTGAATCATCCCTTGCAGGAGCAAGTTCAAAGCCGAATGCTTTGGAGCAAAAGTTAAGAGACGAAATCTTAAAGCAACTCAAAAGAGTAACAGAAGCGAATGCCCCTAATTTATTTGCTATGATGCAATCACCGCAAGGTTATGAGCAAGTTGAACAAATGGTTATTCATAAAGTGCTGCATGATCAAATGGTTCCTGCGGCTGTCATTCCGTTACTTGAGTCTGAATTGCAAATGATATAATGAAACATGGAAGTTTATTCACTGGTATTGGAGGATTTGACCTTGCGGCAGAAAATGTTGGTTTCACTAACATTTGGTGTTGCGAAATTGACCCTTATTGTCAATCCATACTCAAACAAAACTTCAATCACAATGATGTGTATGTTGATATTATTGAGCTTTCAAATCCTGAATATGTTGATGTACTCTCAGGAGGTTTTCCATGTCAAGATATATCAAACGCTAAAACTTGGAGTTCAAATGAAAAATTCAAAGACAATGGAATTAAAGGCAAGAGAAGCGGTCTATGGCATGAGTTTGCAAGAATTATCGAAGAAGTTAAACCAAAATATGTAGTAATTGAAAATGTCCCAGCTCTCACGAAAAAAGGGTTTGAGAAGGTCTTATATGACCTTGCCGTCATCGGGTATGATGCGGAATGGACAATTATATCAGCTGCCGAATTTGGAGCACCCCACCTTCGCAAAAGACTTTGGATTGTGGCTTACCCCATCGGCTTCGGATGGTCAAACAAGGGCATCATTTTCAGCAGCGAGTTTAGGCAAGAGATACCACAATCATCAAAATGGGAATCTAGCAGAACAATTTGCAGGAATAACAAAAAAAAGACTTTGTCCGAATCTTTTGGAATTCATGATGGGATACCCCGAAAACTGGACGATGCTCAACGAATCAAAGGACTTGGAAACTCAATCGTTCCGGACATCGCAGAATTCATCTTTACAAGGATTAAACAACATGAGAGAGATGTATTATAGCGAACAGCCGAGATATTATCGTGCCCGAATTGATATGTTTCGGGATATGCTCACAAAGATTGAATCTAAGGAGTTTAATGCAGCATTGCTGCGCAATGGTGTAATGGCTCCTGGATATAGTGAAAAGGATATTGTTGCGGCTTACATGAAAAGTAGAGATTACTCTAATGAGCCTTTGACCTTCACAGAGCTTTGCACATTCAATAACTGGTTTGCACTATATCCTGAAAAGGTTTGTGGTGATGAAGTAATTACTACAAGCAGAGAATTTCCATTAACCATAAAAGGTGATAAACGCTTTATTGTTAATACCATTCAACACGGTATTGGAGATAACCAACTCATTTTTGATTTACCAGGTGATTGGTATATCGATTACTTCGAGCCAACCGAGGACTTCTATGTAGACTATCGCTGCGGAACATACAAGATTCAAATCTTCTCTCATGGAGTGGATTACAATTTTCAAATTCAAAATGGAGACTTCTTATTGGAGAACATTAATTATCGAGAAATACAGGACGCTAATGCCCATGCTTTGGAATTTATGCGAGCGAATCCTGGTAGTGTGTCAAATGTTGCAACGCTAGAAATTGAAGCACTAGCACTTGAATACGAACTTAAACTTAAAACGCTATGAGCTATTTATCAGGCATCTCTACTATACATCAATTGGGAGTATTAAATCCCTATACCTCTACTAAGGTTAGAGGAAATTCTCACGTTGTTGAACGCATCTTAGAACAGGCCTCAGAGCTTAAAGGATTAGGTGATGCGGAAAACAAAAAACTATCCTTTTCAGAAGTGGTAGCCAAGTACAACAAGGGTATCACAGAACCGGAAATTAAAGCCTGGATTTGGTACAAACGAAATCTCGGAGTACCCATGTCAGGTTGGGAAAAATACTATCTGAAAGGTACTGGTAAGGCACTTGAAGAACAACTCTTTGACCTGGTGAAACAAGGTGCTATGTTTTACCATGCAGGCGAATTGATGCCGTTCCCAATTTATACATATGGAAATATGTATGACAGATTGGTGCAATTGGAAAACGATAAGGAAGAAATTGAAAAGCATTTCGGCACTGAAGTATATGAACTTCATAAGTCTGTAATTGAAAAAGCAAAGCCTGAGCTCTTAACCGTTGAGAATCCGGATGCAAAGGAACGCCCCATAATTACAGCCATTTCAGACTTTGCGATTGATCCCAATCTGTTTTACGTAACCATGGTTCGTGAGGAGTTCATGGACTTAGAAAATGCTGAAGAACTTAAGAAGGTTAACGGAAAAATTGAACGAAAGAAAGACCGGGAAAAACTTAATGTTCGTTTTGATGGTGAAACAAAATACACCTTGCAGCATTTGTTTGTAAAGTGGCTCTTTACGCTTAACAACGATACTGACTTTGAAAAAAGCTCAGCTATTGATATTGCAGATTATTATATCGCCAACCGTGCGCTGCGTGATGATAAACTCACTAAAGAAGAAAAAGCTGAATTAAAAGCCAATGCTCGAATTGAAGGAGAAAAACTATTCTCAAAGTTCTTACATGAAGTCTTGGCGTTTGAAGACCAACAACGGTTGAATTATGCCTGGAATCGATTGTATAACGGACAGTCTGATATTAACTATTCGAAAGTGCCAATTGGCTTTGAGTGTTCAGCTCGTTTCAAATCAGGTATTCTACAAATCACAGACATTCAGCGTGAAGGTGTAGCTTTTATGGAAGCCATGGGATCGGGTATTAATGCATTTGATGTGGGTGTAGGTAAAACCATGACTGCTATTGTCAACCTAGCTCACAATTTGTATTCCGGTAAATGTAAACGTCCACTGGTAGTTGTTCCAAAACCTACTTACAAAAAGTGGATGAATGAAATCATTGGTTACACGGATAAGAAAACTGGAGAGTTTGTTTCCGGAGTGCTTTCACATACCGGAATTACAGTGAATGATTGGTACAACCTTGGAACGGACATAGTAGATAAAATTAATTTGAATAAAGCAGTTCCTGAGAAGTCCATTACCATGGTTACTTATGAAGGATTCAAGCGATTGGGATTTGGTACTTCTGTTTCTGATGAGCTGTTTACAGAGCTTGTAAACATACTTGGTCAAAGTAAAGAGAAGTCGAGCAGAGACAAGGAAATTGAATATCAGAAGTTCCGTGAAATGATTGGTGTAGGATTGAAAAATTCTATTGCTGACATTGACGTTTTGGGCTTTGATTATGCCGTTGTTGATGAAGCTCACCGATGCAAGAATGTATTTAGTCAGGTAAAAAGTGATGATGAAGGAAACAAGAGATACAACATTCAATCCGCTACTTCTGAAACCGGACAAAAGGCATTTTTGATTCTGAGCTTTATTCAACGAAAATTTGGACGAAACACCATGCTGCTCACCGCAACGCCATTCAGTAATTCTCCATTAGAGATTTATTCCATGCTGTCTCTAGTTGCCTATGATTCTTTGCGAGATAACGGGATCGTGAATCTTGACACCTTCTTTGATTTGTTCGTACTTCCAACGGTTGAATGGACTGCCAATTACAAAGAAGAAATTGTAGAAAAGGAAGTAATCAAAAGCTTCACCAACCGAAGGATTTTACAAAAGCTAATCTACAACCATATCCTTTACAAGACAGGTGAAGAAGCAGGCGTACAAAGACCTAAGAAAATCAATTTACCATTGTTATACAGCTTTGAAAATAGCAAGGAACGCTTACCACAAAGTAAACAGGTGCTCACCTATATCAACATGACACCGAAGCAGCGTGAGAATCAGAATGGTATTGTGGCTATGGCTAAGAAATCTACCCAAGGTAAATTGGACATGGGTAATCTATTTAGAGCTCTAGCATACAGCTTGGATAACGCATTGTCTCCTTATTTGCTTAATGGTACACCGGAGGACTACAAAGAGTTTGTTCAAGAAAGTCCCAAGATAGCCTATGTCATGGATTGTATTAAGTCCGTAAAAGACTGGCATGAAAAGCATGGAGAAACACCAAGCGGTCAAGTGATTTATATGAACCGTGGTAAACAGTTCTTTCCATTGATAAAAGAATACCTAGAAAATGAGATTGGCTACAAGCGTGGTGTCATGTATGATAAAACTAAAGTTGATGAAGTGGAAATCATATCCTCTGAAATCAATGACACTCGAAAAGAAACTGTGAAAGAAGCATTCCTAGATGGGGTGGTGAAAATCATCATTGGTACAGCAACCATTCGAGAAGGGATTGATTTACAAAAACGAGGTACGGTTATTTATAACTGTTACCCGGAATGGAATCCAACCGACATCCGTCAGCTCGAAGGTAGAATTTGGAGACAAGGAAATCAATTTCAGTACGTGAGAATTGTGATGCCTTTGGTGCAGGATTCCATGGACGTATTTGTTTTCCAAAAACTTGAAGAAAAGACCTCTCGTATCAATGATATTTGGTTCAGAGGTGACCGTGGTAACGTGCTAGACTTGGAAAGCATGGATCCTGAAGAAATTAAGCTTGCGCTTATTACCGATGTAGACCGATTGGTTCAAATGTTTTTCGACCAAGCCAAAGAGCAACTAAACCGAGAATACAAAAAAGTTACACTTGCAATACAAACACTCAAAGAGGTACAAAGCGACATCCAGGATTACAATACCTATCGTGAAAAATCCATTGAAGCCATTAAGAGCTTTCATACTTCCTTGCTTGCATCTAAATATTTTGAACAACCACCCCAGGTGAATGAAGAAGGTGAATTTGAAAGCAAGCAAATTAAAAAGGCAAAGGAACTCAAAGAGGAAATTGAAGCTGTCGTAAATGCGACTGACCGCCAGGACAAAGACATCATTGCCTTGGGTCGTAAAATTGATAGCTCCTATGCTGTTCTTGGGGTTTATTTCCCTAATAGGTACTATCTAAGCTATTTCAAAGAATACGTTTCTAAGGTGCGTAAAACAGAGCGCACACTACTCAAACCAAGGGGTTATTCTCTAACAAGCGATTTAAGCCCGGTAATGGCGCAATACGAAGCCGAAAAGCAATCTATTCAGGCACAAGCGGAAACCTTCAAAGGAGAGCAGGATTCGCCTAAATGGGCTGAATTAAGACTTGAAATACAAGCCAAAAAATCTGCCCTTCAGGTAGAAGGTAGAAGTGCGGAAAGTAGAGCCAAGGATTTTGAAACATTGAACTACCTTTTAGAATATCGAACCAACCTGGTTCCGGCAACTGCCACAGAAATCATTAATACCAGTGAGCTAGAGCTAGAAGCACTAGCCCTAGAAATCGAATTAGAACTCATAAACTTTTAAGCCATGTTAAATACAAACAATTACTTTCAAAAAGCGCAAGACATTGATTGGGACAGCCTTCCCGAAGCATTAGCCAAAGGGCATAAATTAGTACAAGGTGCAAGCCAAAACAATTGGGCTGCCTATAACTCTAATGAGAATATCAAACGGGTAGTAGATGCTTTCTTCCAAAAACTTGATGAGTACCTGGATAAATCACCAAAGGCTACTAAATCACCAAGTCTGCCTAGTAAAATAAAGACTGAAACCGCTGCACCAAAGAAATCACCCGAACCTACGAACTACAAAGGGCTCAGAGTAGAAATTCGTCCGGCTTCCAATGGATCGAGCAAGTTTATTGTTTGGGATTTGAAAGCAGACCAAAAATTCGCCAATGAGCGATTTGATTCCATTGATGAAGCGAAGGAATTTATTTCAGACAATGAAATGACCTTGGTGAGAGTAGTAGAGCCTGAGCAAAAGGTAGAATACAAAACCGAAGATGTAGAACACATTGATACCGATGTTCAATTCATCAAACGCTATGCTGCCATGCATGGAAAAGTGAAAAGCCAAGCGCAGGTTCTGAATTTGATTCACTCACTTCAAAAGGCAATCATTGAAAAGAAGATTGGTAAGGATTCTCAATATGCCAAGGAAATAGAGCTGATGCAAAAACAACTCATTGCCTGCTATGAGAAAATGGGTGAAATGGTGGAAATCAAAATCGATAGCAAGAACTTAAAACGCTATTTGGAGATTGCACATAGCCAAGAAGGAATGCTCTCCGTTGCTTTATTGAAAGCATATGTTTCATTGAACGGCAAACGTGATGTAAAAGACAAGGCAGAACGATTGTTTAATCGCATGAAAAAGGCTGTTGAGCAAGGTAAAATCAGTCGTAATGATAAATATGCTGAGAAGCTCAATGAAGCTTACACAACGCTTAAAACCTATATTGACGGTGAAACCGCAATTCTCAACATCAACAAAGCTCAATTGAATGGATTGTTGGGTGTTTTGGGAGAAGATTTGTTCAGTCAAAAAAAAAGCCTAAACGGGTACGATGATGATGACCAGGGAATGATTGTAAGTTCCGGTGATCTGCTTTCCATGGATTTTCAAACAATCGGACTTCAAGGCAGGTATCGAGATTTGATTGGTGATCCCAGTGTAGGATTTACGGCCATGGTTTATGGGCTTCCAAAATCCGGCAAATCAACCATGTGTCTTGACTTTGCTAATTATCTAGCTGCGTATCATGGCAAAGTTTTGTACTGCGCAATTGAGGAAGGATTTGGTTATACTCTTAAAGAGAAGATTCAACGCCTCGGAGCTCAACATCCAAAACTTTTTATCACTGACCGAGTTCCTGAAAATCTATCTGACTTTGACTTTGTATTTATTGATAGTGTCTCAAAGGCAGGAATGGATGTGAATGCAATAGACCAATTACGCAAAATGCACCCAGATACTTCGTTCATTTTTATTTATCATACAACCAAAGAAGGCAACTTTAAAGGGGTTAATGAACATGCACACGAAGTGGATGTAATTATCCAAGTAGATAAAGGTAAGGCAACTTCTACTGGAAGATTTAATGCAGGTGGTCAAATATCTTTTTAGAAATTGAGAGGTAAGTCGGATGGATTTTCTTCTTCAAACAGTGTTGCAAACGTTTCTAATTTTAAATCTTCCATAAAAAAAGAACTTGCCTTTTTATTAAACAAGACAATTTGTTTTGTTGGTATTTTTAACTTTTCAGAAATTTCACTAATTAATGAATCATCTGATTTGTTGCTTTCCAGTAAATTAATAACTATACGTTTATTTGAATTTCCTTTCAATCCTTGTTTTAAAACATCATTAATGTGTTCATCATTAAAACCATACCCTGAGCATATAATCAAATTTCCTTCGAGGCAATGTTCTCTGAATTCATAAAAGTAAAATAAGTATGGGTCATAAGACTGAAGTTTATTACTAATGCCAAAAATTATTGCAAGATCATCTGTTTTAATATCTCCTTCAGTTTTTACTAGCTGTTCATCACGTGTTTTTTGCCAATTAATCGAACCATGTAATTTGTAAAGATAAAATCCCACTTCCTTATTAGTATCACCATAATCATATCTTCTAAAGCTCCATTTGTCAAACTCATCAAATCCTTGTTCCGTAGTTTCGTCTCTTAGGTTTTTCTCAAGACAGAGGTCATAATTGAGTGTAAATATTTTCAAAGGATAGCCAGACAACTCATTTTTAAAATCAATCATTTTTTTATAATACACTGATTTACTTATCCAATCTGTAGGCATTAGCCATTCCCCTCGTAATTCCTTGATAATATTTTCCTTAAAATCCTCAATTAAACCTGTTTCTCTTTGTTTATCAATAAATGGTACTAAATCCTTTTCCCAACTTCCAACAAAAGTATAAGTATCTATTTCTGTCTTAGATATCCCTACAATAATATCTAATAGACTTACAAGATTTTCAATATTGAATGATACATTAATAGGTGTAACACCACTAAATATCTGTTTTTGATAATGTACACTTTTAATATAATCATACAAGGACTTGAATTTATTCCATGGATGCTCATTTAGTTTAGATTCAATTTTTTGAATCATTTGATCGGAATTAAGGATTCCTGCATCACAACTTGCTCCAGCTCCTAACAAGATTACGATTTCATTATCTATAAATTTTTTCATTTTACAAAAACCATGGTTTTAAATTCTGGAACTCAATATGTTCTAGGTTGTACTCTTCAAATTTTTTCAGAAAATCTGAAATTCGTTGACAATAATAGATTGATATGGGTAATTGTTTTGCTTTAAATCCTCTCCAATTTGCACCTGAAAGATTAATACAATCCTGAAGCAATCCTCTCTTATATTGAAGATTTCTAAAATTATCTACGTTATTAGAATGCCACAAATTCAAATAGATTGGTGCCCCAATTGGTTTTGAAAATGGAGCATTATTGAATTGAAGTCCCTCAAACCAGACCAAAAATTCATTTTCTGAAAGTGGTATATAAGTGCTTTCAAATGGCACCAATGCATTTTTAGATAGATCAAATCCAAAGTACTTATGGTCACTATTTATAATTAGAATTGAAATATTTATTTTCTCCTCTATTTGACTAAATATTTTAGCCCAAACCTTTTCCTTACTAATTCTAAAAGGAGTATGAATAACAATATCTTTATAGTTTTCGGAAATTGCTTTCTTGATGATTTGACAGAGCTTTGAGACTAATGAATCATAGTAATCATTTTCATTGTTGGTTTCACTAAGTATTTCAATCTCTTTAAAAAGGCCGCTACTGTCCGTAACTACTGAATAGGATAAATATTTTTCAATTTCATGAATTGTATTTCCTGAGATTGGATCCAATTTAAATTTTTCGCTGTGTTTACTTCCAATTCCAATTATTAAACCTTGTTTAGTGGATGGTTTTACTTTCCATGGTTTCCCACCTAATTTTGCAAATAATTGTAATCCAATATTACTTAATGACCAATTTAAAGATTTTGTATTGGAAATCAGGTCTTTGGTAACTATTTGGCAACCTAAATTATGCTTAGTGAAAAAGTGTTTAATTGAATAGTAAATTTTTTCATCTTGTATATTCCCCTTTGAATTTGTTACAAAAATTGGGAGTACATTATAATTTGGTTCATTTTGAATTTCATTTAATATCGACGCAAGCTGCTCATCAAAAAAACTTAATCCTTT
>JBDKGQ010000015.1:0-9909 GCA_039798145.1 Bacteroidota bacterium | reverse complement strand
TCATTATATGGTCCTGCTATGCGTAATGTGATTGATTTCTCAAAGGTAGAGTACGCAAAAACAGTTTTGCCTAATGGACAATCAGGTAATTTAATGAGTCGTTGGTACGACGATCAAGCTTTGATGTACTTAAACGGTAGTTACCGAAAAATGAAAATGAATCGCGAGGATATTGTAAAGAATAAAACAGGCAAGTTGATTTTTCAACCCAACGGATTAAAGTAAATTTCTTTCTTTAAAAACAGCAATCATTTTATTGGCCATCGTTGTTGCAATTTTGACATTCGATTCTAACGTCCATCCTGCAATATGAGGTGATAATAAAACCCTATCCGACTTTATTAAATACTGAAATGCTTCTGGGAGTTTTGATGCATCAAGATTTTCAAAGGAAACACTCTCGTATTCTAATACATCTAAAGCAGCATATTTTACCTTGCCCGATTTCATACCATCTACTAACGCTTGCGTATTTACGACTTTCCCTCTTGCAGTATTAATGAGCGTAATCTCTTTCTTGAAAGAACTTAAAAACAATTCGTTTACCATTTGATTCGTCTCGCTTGTAAGCGGCACATGTAAACTAATGATGTCTGATTGATTAAAAACTTCTTCTAAGCTTACTTGAGTCACATATGGAAACTCAGATTTGCTAATAGTAATATATGGATCGTAAACGATAATATTTGCATCAAAGCCTTGTAGTTTTTTTGCAAACGCTTTACCCATATTCCCGAATCCAATCACCGCAATTGTTTTTCCCTGAATTTCAACTCCGCGATTTTCTTCGCGTTTCCAGATGCCGTTACGCACTTCTTGATTCACGCGAATCAAATGATTGTTTAAAGCGAGTAACATTCCAATCGCATGCTCTCCAACAGCATCTTTATTTCCTTCTGGAGCATTTACTAATGTAATATTATTATTCGCTGCTACAATTGCATCAATATTTTCCATGCCAGCTCCTGCGCGACCAATTACAACTGTATTTGTAAGGGTATTTAAAAATGCTTCATCAAGTTTAAAGCGACTACGGATAGCCATTCCGTTATAAGATTCCTGATGCGAAAGTATTTCCTCCTTTGACATATGATAGCCTTCAACATAATCAACGCCATGTTGGGTAAGGGTATCAATAAATGATGGATGTAGTGTGTCGATTAAAAGTACTACGGGCTTTTTCATTACAATAAAGTTCCTTTAAGCAGCATAGATGCGAACGAGAAATAAATGACTAGTCCTGTTACATCAACCATGGTTGCGATAAAAGGTGCAGATGAAGTTGCAGGGTCGAGTCCGAGTTTCTTTAAAAACAAGGGCATCATGGAGCCCATAATCGTTCCCCAAAGTACTACGCCAAATACAGCGAAGCCAATGGTAAATGCAATCAACATCCAATAAGGTCCATAGATATCAGTGAAAAAATGCCAGGTCGTAACACGAGCAAATCCAATAAAGCCTAATATTAAACCAAGGTATAATCCAGTTACAATTTCTTTACGCATGATTCTCCACCAATCCATCACTGTAATCTCACCAAGTGCCAACGCACGAATAATTAGTGTTGATGCTTGTGATCCACTATTACCACCACTACTTACAATCAATGGGATGAATAAAGCTAAAACAACTGCTTTGTCAATTTCATTTTCGAAAAACGACATCGCTGATGCTGTAAACATTTCTCCGATGAAGAGAATGATTAACCAGGGTGCACGCTTGCGTAACATTTGCGTCAAGCCTACATCCATATAGGGTTCTTCGAGTGCTTCTACCGCACCAATCTTCTGAATATCTTCTGTGTCTTCTTCCTGTGCTAATTCTAAGATATCATCAACGGTGATAATTCCTAATAATAATCCACCAGCATTGGTAACTGGCAAGGCTACGCGATTTGACTTTTTAAATACTTTGACAGCTACCTCTTCATCATCTGTTACCAGTAAAGAGATGTACTTGCCATCTAATATTTCCTTTACTTGTATATCGTCTTCGGCTAATAACAAATCGCCAATTCGAATATCATCTACAAGATATCCCTTTTCATCTACGATGTAAATTACATCTAATGTCTCAGAATTTTCTCCATTACTTCGGATGTAATCAATGATTTGTCTTACGGTCCACTCTTGATTGACAGCCACATAATCGGGCGTCATCAAACGGCCAATAGAATCTTCAGGATATCCTAAAAGAGATAAAGCAACACGACGCTCTTTTTGCGTCAATAACTTCAGTAATTTATTTAATCGCTCTGGTTCCAGCTCTTCTAAAAATGCTGTACGATTATCAGGCGACATATCATTCAAGATAAGCTGCACCTGTCGCGCTCTTAATTCGTCTAATAAATCAACCTGTATACTGAAGTCTAGTTCTTCAAATGTTTGATACGCTTGCTCACGATCAATAACATTAAAAATAACTGCTTGTTCAGTCGATGAAAGTTCAGAACATAGTTCCGCTAATTCCTGAGGCAACCAATTTTCTAATTGTTCCTCAAGACGCTCTATATCTCCTTTTTCAAGAAGTTCTAGTACGATCGGTTTATTATTTTCCGATTGCATTGCAAACTATGTCGTGATTAAATGCTGCTCTAATTAAGCAGGGCGCTGCGTTGTGGTTGGAATATTTTGCTGTCCGTAAGCAGGGCATTTCTCATGCGATTTGCAAGAAACAAGGCAGGTTACAGTTAAAATAAATCCACAGATTAAAATTAATTTTTGCATGTTTTTACCGGTAATATGATTAATCAGCACAAAGTAAGTATTTTTATCTCTCGAACGGAGGATGGTTTTAATTATTTTTCGCACGATAAATTGTTTATAATGCTTGATGCTGCAACTGATAAAATGGATGGTTTATATGTGAATATAGAAGAGAGCTGGAAGCGGCAAATTGCTAATGAGTGGGGAGAATCCTATTTCAACGAACTTGTGCAGTTTTTAAGAGGAGAAAAGGCTAATAATGAAATAATTTATCCGCCTGGTGAGCAGGTTTTTGCAGCTTTCGAAAATACTCCCTTTGATCAGGTAAAAGTGGTGATAATCGGTCAGGATCCTTATCATGGAGAAGGGCAGGCCAACGGACTTTGTTTCTCGGTTGCACCTGGCGTTCGAATACCACCATCATTAAAAAATATTTTCAAGGAGTTGAATCGAGATCTTGGGATTGAAATTCCGCAGCTTGGCGATTTGTCACCTTGGTCAAAACAAGGAGTATTGCTGTTAAATGCTACGCTTACGGTGCGCGCAAATCAGGCTGGATCACATCAGAATAAAGGCTGGGAGAAATTTACTGATGCTGTGATAAAATCAATTTCCGAAAATCGTGAACATGTCGTATTTATGCTTTGGGGGAACTATGCCAAGCAAAAAGCTTCTTCTGTTGATCGCAGCAAGCATTTGGTACTTGAAGCTGCCCATCCTTCGCCATTGGCGCGAACAGGATTTAGTGGCTGTGCTCATTTCTCAAAAGCAAATGAGTATCTTGTAAAAAACAATATTCCACCTATCGATTGGCGTTTGTAAGGAATGAAAAATAGAAATTGGTTTGTTATGATTCGATACGTTGTTCTCTTTGTTTTGATAGGAGCCGCATTGACATCGTATGCAAATAATTTTTCTAATCCTCCTATACGATTCAATTCAAAAAACAATCAGCAATCAGAACTTCTCTTGACTTTTGAAAAGAAAATTAATAAGTCGAAATTAGATTCACTTACATTAGTTCCTGCACTTAAAACGATTGAAGCAGAATTAAAATCAAAAGGTTTTTTAACTTGCTCTTATGATAGTGTATCTTATACTTCTGCTGAAATTATTGTCTATTGGTCGCTCGGAAAACAATACACCTTTTCATCCATCAATATCAAAAAAGACGAACAAGAATTGTTGAGTAATCTTGGCTATCGAACGGATAAAGCAATCTTTAATCCCGAATACTACACTAAGTTGATGAACGCTTTGGTGAAGTGGGGTTGTAATAACGGATATCCCTTTGCGTTAGCACGATTAGAAAATATTCAACTCAATAACGACTCCTCTGATTTTAGTGCTGATTTACTTTTTGATAAGGGTCCAAGTTATCAGCTCGATACTGTTTTGATAAAAGGTAATGCTAAACTAAATCAAAATTATTTTCTGAATTACCTTGATGTTGCAAAAGGGGATATTTTTAATGAGAGTAAATTAAATAAGTGGACATTCAGAATAAAAGAAATTCCTTTTGTCTCTGAAGTGCGTCCGTATGAAATTGAATATAGCGACAGTACTTATCATCCTGTATTTTATCTGCAAAATAAAAAGGCAAGTATGCTTAATGGGATTGTCGGATTTCAATCGGATAATACAAAATCCGGAAAGGTGTATTTAACCGGCGATGTTAAAATTAAATTGATGAATGTATTTGGTCGAGCAGAGCTCATCGATTTTAATTGGAATAATCCACAGCCTCGAACACAAGATTTAAAAATTAAAATTAACTATCCTTTTATTTTCGATTTGCCCTTCGGATTAGAAGGAGAGTTTTCATTGTTTAAAAAAGATACGCTTTGGTTTGAAGTTAATCGTCAATTAGGAATTCAATATTTAGTCAATGGAAATAATTCTGTGAAAGTATTTGCAGGTAAAAAAACAAACAATTTAATTTCTGTTGAACCTTATCAAAATCAAATTACGTTGCCTGATGTAGCCGATGTGCAATTGATTCACTACGGATTAGGACTTCAATGGCAAAATTTAGATTATCGCTTTAATCCGACTAATGGTTATGACATAAATATCACTGGAACGGCTGGTCAGCGTACCATCAAAAAGAACATTAAATTCCCGGATGTTTGGTACGATTCACTTAATTTGAAATCGAATCAGTATCGTTTTGATTTAAATGCGGATTATTATTTCCCTTTAGGCAAATCAAGTGTTTTAAATGTTGGAACAGCTGCGTCGCATATTCAAGGAGAAAAATATTTTGCTAATGAGCTGATTCGTTTTGGTGGACTAAAAACATTGAGAGGATTTAACGAAACAAGTTTTTCAGCTTCTTCCTTGTTGATGGGGAAGATAGAATATCGATTGTTGCTTGAACAAAACTCTTTCTTGTTCGTGTTTTTTAATCAGGCCTTTTATGAGGATAAATCGAAAACAATTCCTTTTAGTGATCATCCTTATGGATTGGGTACAGGAATTAATTTCGAGACGAAGGCGGGTATCTTTTCATTTACCTATGCCGTTGGTAGTTTGCAGGATGAGCAGCTGTCATTTAAAGATGCAAAAATCCATTTTGGCTTAGTGAATCTCTTTTGAGCGAGAGCTTTTGTCATTCGTTACCAATAAAATCGGTATCTTTGCACACAAATGCATCAATCTGGTTTTGTAAATATTGTTGGGAAGCCCAATGTGGGTAAAAGTACGCTAATGAATGCGTTACTGGGTCAGGAATTGTCGATGGTTAATCCCAAGGCTCAAACTACTCGTCACCGTATCAAGGGTATCTTGAATGATGAGCACTATCAGATTGTGTTTTCGGATACTCCTGGTATCATGAAGCCTGCTTATAAGTTACATCATAAAATGCTGGCGGCTGTAGAAGAAACGTTTACAGATGCGGATGTGGTGGTGTATGTAACGGAGGTGAATGACCGAAAAATTGATGATGAATTAAAAGTTAAACTAACAGTCCTTTCAGTTCCGCTTTATGTCATCATTAATAAAATTGATACTGCAGAACAACAAGTTGTTGAAGAAGCAGTTGAGTTTTGGAAAGAAACCTTAAAGCCTAAGGTAATACTTCCAATTTCAGCATTGCATAATTTTTCAGTCGATAATATCGTAACTGAACTTTTAAAAGATATTCCCGAAGGCCCCGCTTATTTTGATAAGGATGAAGCAGTGAGCGATCGTAATATGCGATTCTTTACCGCGGAAATTGTGCGTGAACGAATCTTAAGTTTATACCAGCAGGAGATTCCTTATTCTGTTGAAGTAGTTGTAACATCTTACAAAGAAGATGAAACGATTGACCGTATTTCAGTGGTGATTTATTGCGCGCGTGAAACACAGAAAGCAATTTTAATCGGACATCAAGGGAAGGCAATTAAAAAATTAGGAATGGAGTCGCGTAAAAAATTAGAGACGGTTTTAGAGAAGCAAGTCTTTATTGAACTTACGGTGAAGGTGGCTGATGATTGGAGAGATAATGATAATATGCTGAAGCGATTCGGCTACGAAATATAATTTTAGAATATGGCAAATATTGTTGCGATTGTTGGTCGCCCGAATGTGGGAAAGTCGACATTGTTTAACCGACTTACAGAGTCACGTAAAGCAATTGTTGATGAAACAGCAGGTGTTACGCGCGATCGACATTACGGTAAGGCGGAGTGGATAGGAAGAACTTTTTCTGTTATTGATACTGGTGGATACATCACTGGTTCAGATGATATTTTCGAAGGTGAAATTCGTAAGCAGGTGGCGCTGGCAATCGATGAGGCCAACGTGATTTTATTTGTTGTTGATGTGGCAGATGGATTAACGGATATGGACAAAGAAGTAGCGAATATGCTGCGTCGTTGTAATAAGAAGATTTTCCTTGTCACTAATAAAGTAGATAATTCAAAACGTATTAATGAGGTAGGTGAGTTCTATGCATTAGGAATGGGTGATGTATATCCAATCTCTGCAATGAGTGGAAGTGGTACAGGTGAGTTGTTAGATGATATGGTAGCTGTGTTTGATCCAGAAGATGTGATTGATCCTGAATTACCACGTATTGCAATTATTGGACAGCCTAACGTTGGAAAGTCATCCTTGTTGAATACGCTGATAGGAGTAGAGCGAGCTATCGTTACGTCAATCGCAGGAACAACTCGTGATACATTATACACGCGTTATCAAAGTTTCGGTTTTGATTTTTTATTGATTGATACCGCTGGATTAAGAAAGAAAAAAGTAGTTAAAGAAGATATTGAGTTTTATTCGGTAATGCGCTCCGTTAGAGCGATTGAAGAGGCGGATGTTTGTTTGATGATGTTGGATGCTACTAATAATGGATTAGGTGTTCAGGATATGAATATTTTCCGTTTGTGTGAACGTAATAGAAAAGGCGTTGTCATTTTAGTTAATAAGTGGGACTTGGTAGAAAAAGAAACCAATACCATGCGTGATTTCGAAAAGAAAATAAAGGATAAGTTAAGTCCATTTGAAGATGTACCTATCATTTTTACCTCTGTAACCAATAAGCAACGTGTCTTTAAAGCACTTGAAACTGCATTGCAAGTATTCAAAAATAAAACAGCTAAAGTGGCTACTTCAAAATTGAACAAGGTGATGTTGCCTTATGTACATAACTATCCGCCTCCTGCTACAAAAGGGAAGGCCATCAGTATTAAGTACATTACGCAGTTACCAGGACAAGCACCAACATTTGTTTTCTTCTGCAATTTACCGCAGTATATCAATGAGTCATACAAACGATTTATTGAAAATAAAATGCGTGAGAATTTTGATTTCAGTGGTGTGCCTATTACAATTTACTTCCGAAGTAAAGAGCGTAATAAAGAGGTAGAATAATTTAGTAAATCGCCTTTCTGTTAAAGATGATGTATCCTATGTGGAAAATAATTCCTACTGGATTTTCTCGCTTGTCGTAGTAGTTTAAAGCTAAACTTACGGGGCCAATCGGACTTTTATAAATAGTATTGAAAGTGGCTACGAAATAGCGCTTGCCAAAATTATCTCCGTATCGTGATTTGAAATCTTCTTCTTGCAAAATTTCTCTGAAAGGTTGAAAGGCATAACCTTCTAAACGGACATCAAAATTATCATTGATGCTAATGATGTTTTTCACTCCAATACCAAGGAAGTTATGCGCTCTATAAGTTTCTTGAAATTGTGTTTGCATGTCGGCAATAGGATTAAATGCAGGTGCTGCTAACACAGTCGCTCGATAATTAGAGAAAAATGGTTGTCCGCTTAACATCAGCTCACCAAACACTCCCCACTTAAATCTTCTTAAGCTGTTAAAGTAGGTTTCATATTTTACATTTAGCTGAAACCACTCATGGCTATAGGTTGTTGTGTCACGAAGGATTCCTGTAGAACCAGGAAATGTTTTTTCATCACCTTTGATGTAACGTAATCGAGCAAATAGCCCTGACCCTGTAGTTGCGTACATTTTTCTATTTAATGTGTTCTGCTCAAGATCTAAAAAGTAGCTATTGCCTTTGAAATCTGTTAAGTCGCTTGTGTCCGTCTGTGTGAAATCTCTCGTAAGGTAGTACTTGTCTTTCGCCTCAAAAATATTTGCACCACCCTCGAGTTTTAGTTTATTTGTTAGTGGTGTTCCTAATTTGATTTGAAAAGATTCATCGTACTGAACTAAATAGGATGGTTTAATATCTTCAAAGAAAGCAGAGCTACTCTTATAAAAATCCCACTGGTTTAATGTCACTGATGGCTCAATATAAAACGGAATTGTTCCAGGTACATCTAATCGACTTCTAATGTGTCCGCTGCTGTATAACTTCCCAAAATAAATACTCGCGAAAGTTCTTAAACTGTATTTATCCCAATAGTTTTTTTGCGCTGAAATAAAAGCTGTATTAATTGGTCGTGATGAAACGTTACCACCAAAGTTTAATGATATGCCTTTGTTTTTTCGGACGTCTACGCATAAGATAAAATGTCCTGATTTCGGATTGTACTTTAAGCTAGGAAATAAATAGCGTTGGTTTTCATCGGCTACTAATCGAAACCATTTTTGTTTTAATTCATCGGCTGTTATTAATTCTCCTTTTGGATTTATCGTTTTGACAATATAATCAGCTTGCTTAGAATTTACACCAGTAACGGCAATAGAGTCAATTAATAAATCTTTATTAGAGAAACTAAATTGCCTGCGTTTTTCTGCGAGAAGAATAGTGTCTGCTTCTCTGTTGCCGATGCGTGATTTGATTAACGGAATCATTCGTAACCCCATCGCATAGCCGCTATCGATGGCTGATCGTATATCATCGAAAGAAAACAAACCTATCGTAGAAACATTTGGTGTGATAATAATATCTTGCTCACGATTCATAGAGTAATTCGTAGAGCGTTGAATCATTGATTTTAGCTGACTTAAAAAATTAACTTCGCTTGGTCGGTCAATTGTATCTGCTGTGTTAACTCCAATAATTAAATCAGGATTAAATTCTGTTTGTAAAACATCCGTCGGAAAATTATTATAAATACCACCGTCATAGATAATGTTGTTTTGATCTAATAGTGGAGCGTAATAAAATGGGAATGACATAGAGGCACGGACCGCAAATGATAAGTCCCCTGATTTATAAACGATGGGCCTTTTCGCAGTGATGTCAGAGGCAACACAACGGAATGGTACAATTAAACTATCAAAATTATTTTCTGCACGTGCAATCGGAATCGAAAGATTTTCCATCAAAGCAAAATCAATTTCTGCGGCATTAACTACGTTGCTTGGTAACTGAGTTTTGAAAATGGAGTCGCTGATTAATTTAATTTCTATCCAGCTTGCATCAACAGGATTTTTTAGAAAGGAATACAAGTTGTCTTCGTCGAATTGACCTTCAGCTCGTTTTGCAAAAATTTTCTGTGTGACTAATCGCTCTAATTGCGATGGTGATGTTCCAGTTGCGTAATAGCAGCCTATCAGTGCTCCTGATGAAACGCCAGTAATGTAGTCAATCGGAATTTTATTTTCTTCTAAGGCCCTTAAAACGCCAATCTGTGCAAACCCTCTTGCACCACCACCACTTAGTACTAATCCCACTTTTTGGGAGTAGCCTTGCAATGATAAAGCAAGTAATAAAATGGTTAAGCTAATGCGAGTTGATTTCAAGCTATTTAGATTGAATTACAAAGGTAATTAATCTAATTTGAGATTAATAAG
>JBDKGQ010000014.1:0-10183 GCA_039798145.1 Bacteroidota bacterium | reverse complement strand
TATCCTGTGATGGAAGATTTTTATACCATTCAGGGTGAGGGTATGAATACAGGTCGTGCAGCCTATTTTATTCGTTTAGGTGGCTGCGATGTAGAATGTGTTTGGTGCGATGTGAAAGAATCATGGGATGCAAACAAACATCCATTACTAACGATATCGGATTTACTTCAAAAGGTAAAAGAAAGTCAGACAAAGCTTGTAGTCATTACAGGTGGTGAGCCTGCTATGCACGATTTAACAGCGCTTACAAGTGTATTGAAAGAGCATGGATATGAACTAGCCATTGAAACATCTGGCGCACATGCTTTAACAGGTACGTGGGATTGGATTTGTTTATCGCCTAAAAAATTTAAAGCTCCGCTACCTGAAAATTTGCAGCATGCACACGAATTAAAAGTGGTTATTTATCATCCGAGCGATTTTGAGTGGGCGGAAAAATACAAAGCAATGGTTAATGATAATTGTACTTGTTTGCTTCAACCCGAATACAGCAAGCATACTAAAGCAGTTGAATTAATCGTTGATTATGTAAAGAGTAATCCTACTTGGAGAATTTCTTTGCAGACGCATAAAATTATTAATGTTCCTTAAGCATCTATCATGGCTCAACAAAAAATAAAATGGTTGTTATTACTTTTCTTATTGATAACGCAATATTCATTTTCGCAAACTCCCAAATATTCATCATCAAATCAGTCTGCCATTAATGCTTTTGAAAGAGGCTTAAAAGAACTCGATGCTGGAGA
This sequence comes from Bacteroidota bacterium, assembly GCA_039798145.1. Lineage (GTDB taxonomy): Bacteria > Bacteroidota > Bacteroidia > AKYH767-A > OLB10 > CAINEC01. The sequence continues at coordinate 9,437 of JBDKGQ010000014.1, read as the reverse complement.
TAGAATAAAAGCAATTCCATATTTTGAAAAAGCACTCGATAAGGATTCTAATTTTTTAGAGCCTTATATGGCATTAGGTGACATCTATGCTGATCAAAATGATTTGAGTAAAGCAATTGAACTTTACAGAAAGTTTGTATCCATCAATCCGGATTTCTACCCCAATGCATTATATCTTTTAAGTACTTACGAACTTCGTGATGGAGAATATCAGTCTTGTAAAGATCATTTGTTAATGTATCAAGCAAAAGCAAATAATATCCCTACAGCAAAGAGAAATACGATTCAACGAATGCTTGCTTCTTGTGATTTTTCGATGGATGCAATTCAACATCCTGTTCCCTATAATCCAATCAATTTAGGTGCAGGCGTTAATACTGATGGTGGTGAATATTATCCTTCTTTAACAGTAGATCAGAAGAAAATCATTTTCACAAGACGATTCAAAGATGATCGTATGATGGGACGCTATCAGGAAGATTTTTACATCAGCACCAAGAAAGATTCTATCTGGCAAAAAGCTATTAATCCCGGTGGACCATTAAACACGATGATGAATGAAGGTGCTCCTTCTATCAGTGCAGATGGTAAAGTAGTGTTTTATGCTGCTTGTAATCGTCCAGATGGTATCGGCAACTGCGATATCTACTTATCACAAATGATGGGAGAAAATGCTTGGTCGCAGCCAATGAATTTAGGTGCTCCAATTAATACGACCGCTTGGGAAACGCAACCATCGTTTAGTTCTGATGGACGTACGCTATATTTTATTCGGGGTTATACCGATGAAAACAGAAAGAAAGTACAGGACATCTTTATGAGTACCTACACAGATGAAAGTCGTTGGTCTGATCCAGTACGATTAAGCGATTCAATCAATACACCTGGGTCAGAAGAAAGTGTTTTTATTCATCCAGATAATCAAACCTTATATTTCAGTAGTGATGGACATCCTGGCCTTGGCGGATTAGATATTTTTATGAGTAAGCGAAGAGCAGATGGGACATGGGGTAAGGCTATTAATTTGGGATATCCTATAAATACTAATGGAGATGAGAATAGTTTAATTGTTAGTCCTGATGGACAACTCGCCTTTATGAGCAGCACTCGTAAAGATGGCTTCGGCGATTTAGATATGTACAGTTTTGAATTATATCCTGCTGTGCGTCCTTCGGTAGTAAGCTATGTTAAAGGAGTTGTGGTAGATGATAAATCGGGCAATCCTTTACAGGCCAAATTTGAAATTATTGATGTTCGTTCAGGCTCAACAGTTATGTCGGATGTTTCAGAAAAAAAGAAGGGAGAATTTCTTGCCTGTCTAACTACTGGAAAAGAGTATATGCTTAACGTTAGTAAAGAAGGGTATTTATTTTATTCGGATTATTTCAATTGTTCAGATGTGACAGATCAACAACATGCTTATAAAATTGTTGCTCGTTTAAAACAACCAGTAGCAGGGGAGTCGGTAGTGATGAAGAACATCTTTTTTGATAACAACAAGTTCGAGTTAAAAAAAGAGAGTTTTTCAGAGCTTAATAAACTAGTAGCATTCTTAAAAAACTCTCCAAATGTATCGATTGTAATTGGTGGACATACCGATGCAGTAGGAGATGCTAAACTAAATTTAACCTTGTCAGAAAATAGAGCTAAATCAGTTTATAATTATCTTGTAGAAAAAGGCATTGTTGCTACACGTTTATCGTTTAAAGGATTTGGTAGCGCTATTCAAATTGCCGATAATTCAACGGAAGAAGGGAGAGCTCAAAACAGAAGAACAGAATTTATTATCAAATAAAAAAGGGCATCGTAAGGATGCCCTTTTAAGTTTTAATGATGACTTTCTGCGTCGTCTTTTTCTTTTGGATGAGGAACAAATTCAATTCCTAGTTCCTTACATAATATCTTCTCCATTGTTTCTTCGTCAATTTTCTTCGCAAGAATCTTTTTATTCTTATCAAGGATAAATATCTGCGGAGTAGTTAAAATATCAAACTCATGGCGGAAGTTATTTTGAGTCTTTAAGTCAGCTACGTTTATCCAACTTAACTTGTTTTCCTTCACATAATCCTTCCATTTTTGTTCTTCAACGGCTGTATTTATTGAAAATACTTCTAGCCCTTTGCTTTTAGCTTTTTCGTAAAACGCTTTCACTTTTGGAACTGCTTTTTTACAATGTCCACAATCTGGATCCCAGAATAATAGCACTGTAAATTTAGCATTGATATTATACATGCTTTGATAATTACCTGCAGTATCGGCAAGGATTAAATTTTTAGCTTGCTTACCAATTAAAATTGGTCCAAGAATAGAAGCACGATCTTGAATTTTATAAAGCGTAGCATCATCCACCCACGTTGCCTGATCTTTTGTGTAGTACTTGGTCACCATACTAACAAATACTGCATCTAAACCCATAATTTGAGAGGTCTCATAAGTATTCGTTAGATACCAAACCATATATTTGAAAGTCTCTTTGTTTTTCTTTGCTTTTCCAACTACCATATCACATTCTGGAATTAGGGAATCCGGAATTTGAAGGACTAGGTTTTTAAAATAGTTAGCAACCTTATTATGATAAATCGGCGTTCTTAAAATACGTTCATCCGCTAAATCGAAACTGTCGAAATAATGAGCCTTATAGTAATTAAACTGGAAGATGGAATCTCTAGCTCCATTAGGTAACAATGGAGCTTCAGGAATTTCAGGTTCTTTAGATGCATTAAAAATGGCTGTTTGGAAGGAGCCAGGGTGTTCAGCGATATAATTGTTCTTATAGGCTACAACTTCCTTATCTACGGCCTTCATCTTTTCAGTAACTGCATCAACTGGTTTGTTTTCAGATGCCAGTCTGTTTTTCTCAGACTTAAGAGTTTCCATTTCCAGCGACTTTTTCTGAATAAACTGTAAATAGTTATAAAAGTCGGCGTTCTCTTGAGAGCCTTTTACCTTCATTGAATTGATGGCATCTGTTTGATCACATTCCATTGAAAAGAACTGCGATTTATCGACCATAATTTCGAAGTAAGTTTTATTGGGGAAGACAAACAAATAAATACCTCCTGCTAATGCATCCTTTCCTTTGAAGGTAATGTTTCCTGTGCTGTTGACCATCGCAGAATCTTTTATGTATTGCTTGTCGCCATAATAATTAGCAAGGTAACAAAGGGTGTCTTTTAACCCATTCACTTTTATTTTTATCTCATAGCCTTGTGCGTTAACTGAGTTTACAAATACTAATGATAAGCAAGCATAAGTAAAGATTAATCGTAGGTTTTTCATTGACATTTTTTATCGAGCTTGAAATGATTTGGTAAATTTATAAGATATTATCTGTTTTTCACTTTTTGATACGGTTAATAACTAACGATGTTCTGTTAATTGTAATTGTTCAATCCTCTTTATTGCCCCCGTTATTACTCCAAAAAATCATTGTTCATTCATAATTTGTCGCTATTTGTCAAATATTATTTTGATTTTATAAAAGAAAGAATTAAACTTGACAAATATTACAATTGCTTTTGGCGATGGATGCTAACAAAGTGTTAAAGTCGTGATAATTGTTTTTCGTTCTATTACATCAGTATAAAAAACTATGGAAATTAAAACGAATTATTACTACAGGAGCAAAGAGGGGATTTTAAAGGAAGGTGGCCAAATCGTATTCAATCGATATCGTATTATATCGGCAGAAGGAAGAGAATTACCTGAAAAAGGGGCTGTTTATTATTCATCGGCAACAAACGATATCCTTAAAGTAGAAATGGGAGATACACAGCTAAAATCTGTTCTCATTAATAGAATCATTACCGAAAAGGAGTACACCTCAAATCAGATGGAATATTATATTTGGCTTAACTGGACCAACCAGCAAAAGTTCAAATGGATTAATAAAAGGCATGTTTTGCAACAAAAGAATTCCCTTTTCCATTTGGGATTGATTATTTTATTGATTTACTTTGTTTATGAACTAATTCAACATTTAACCGATTGATGAGTCAGATACGAGTACGAGATTTAATTGGATTCAAATTGCATTCGAAGCAACTCAATAAATTTGAGATTATAGCTTTGTTAATTATCCTTATCTACTTTTCAGTAATGGCTTGGTTATTTTTTATTGTTTAATTACTCTTTACTATTTGCTTCAGCACTTTCGTTTTTGGTTAAATTGATTTGTATTCCTGCAGAATAAATTGCTCCATTACCAATGAATTGTCCTTTTAAGTAATTCTCGTAATTCACTGTTAACGACATGTTTTTTCTAAAACAGATAGATCCCATAGCACCATATCTTAAGAATCCTTCACTGTTTTTATACAATCCATAATTCACAATATTTTCTTCATTCGACAATTCAGAAAAAGGCAATTTACCCTTCATGAAAATCGAGAAGGCATATTTTTCAGGCTTATTATAGTTCAAATAAATATTACCTAAGAAATCATTTTTGAAGTTCTTTTTACGATTCTGATAGCCAATATTTCCATTGATCATCCAGTTACTATTTACTTCATAAAATAAATCGAAATAAATACTATTGGCAAAATCCCCAAAACCTGTGTTTAATCCACTTGAATCATTCTTACCTGTTCCTAAGTTTTGGTACACACTAATTACTGGTTGAATTCTGTTTTGTTTAGCTAGGGCATAATTAATCCCGATGGATATATCACCAATTCCAGATTTGCTTTTTGCTTCCGTTACTTTTAAATCACTGCTTTCTGCATTGCTTGCGGTGTTAAAAACTGGTGCATATATACTTCCAGCAATTTTATCAGTAATACCAAATCGGGCGTTCAAATTAATCGAAGAATATCGAATTTCAGGAATAGGCTTTAACTCACCGTCATTGTCAAATACAGAATTAAATTTTGTAAATTGATATTTAAAATCCAATTGTCCTTGGCCCTTAAGCAATGGTTCATTCCCAGCTAAACAGGAGAAACTAAAGGGTAAAAAGGCTATAAGTAGTTTTAAAGTTGTTTTCATAGTATTAATCAGAGTTCAATATAAAGCAGCATGCATGTAAACATACTTATTTTTGGCAAAAATCATATTGCAAAGGATAAACAGTTAATATTTGAAAGTTAAAATTTACCTTTGCAACTCTTTACGAATTATATGACAACTGCAGAAACAATCGATTTAAATTGGGTAATAAGTAATGGAATTTCATACATGGATTATTTCAACTCCATTGTTGAAATGGTTAATGATAAAACAACATCAGGAGCGGATCAAACCGAAGAGCGTATTGAGTTAACTAAACTTAATATGCATCGAATGAAGCGCATTAATGATGCATCGGTTAATACTGAAAACATTAACTTATCTAAATCAATTGGGGTGGCCATATTAACGGAAGCATGGTGTGGTGATTCAGCGCAAAATATTCCTTGGCTTGAACATTTTTTAAATGCTTGTCATCCTAAAATTGAAACTTATTATTTTTTCAGAGATGAGCATCCTGATTTGATGAATCAATTTTTAACGAATGGAAGTAGATCAATTCCTAAAGCTGTATTTTATAACAAAGACAACGGAAATGTATTAGCGACATGGGGCCCACGTCCAACGGAAATCAAAAATTGGTTAGCAGATTTCAGAGCCAACAATCCTGAAATACCTAAACATGATTGGGAAATTGAGCTTCATAAATACTACACAAAAAATAAAGGTGAAGCTATTATTCAGGATTTAAAAGAAATCATTTCGAACTTTTCTTAATTCCTTTTTTCAAATCCTGATAATCGAGGTAGTAAAGTAATTTAATACTCACAATATCTGTCTTCGGATGTGAGAACAATTGCTTAGAGTTATAAAGATAGTCGCGAGAAATCGTAGTGTATGCCGCATCATCAATACTGTTTTTGTAAACGATATTTAATACACTTCCTGGTGCAAAGCGATATTCATATACTAAATCAACATTCAATAAATCTAATTTGAAGTTGCTATTTCCTGCATATTCATCGTAATCTGCTAACTCGCCATTTTCAACTAAACGGAAATATTTTTTATAATGTCCGGTGATGCAATAGTTCCGTACTCTTAGCGAAATATTCATTTTATCGTTAATCGTATACGAACAATTGATCTCGTTCAAATAGGTATCTAATCTTCTTAATCCAAAAACAATAGTAGAATCATCATTTGATGTATAACCAATGTTAGCCGGATCTAAATTATAAGAAAAAGAGGTCGTGATAAATAAATGATCGTTTGGTCTGAAGCGCATACTTAAACTTGGATTAAACCCTTCGCTTTTATATTCATCTAGAAAATTAGAAATATTCATGCTAATATCATAAGCAAATTTTTTGCGGTAGTCCGTACTAAATCCAACATAGCCATAAAAAAAACGATAGCCATGAAAGTAATAACCTGGCATGCGCGGTTCGTACATGTCGTAGTTTCTGCTTGGAGTAAAGCCACCACCAAAAAACATCGCATTAAAATCAAGAAAGCTAACAAATCCATTTACATCAAGCGAATTACTTCCTTGCATTTTCGTTTTGAAATCTCGGTTATCCGAATATTGAATATTAAGGTTTCCTTCTCTTAAAAACTTCCAAGGTTGAAATAGATTATATCGAACAAATCCTGAATTAGAAATAATTCCAGGAACTGTAAAATAACCAAGATCGGTAACATTATAAGATGTATCGGTTACCTCTGATTGTATTCCAAATTTAAATGCGCCACTTGCCTTTCCTGCTTTAATTTTATATCGATATCCATTTAAATCTTTTTGTTCATCAGAATGATATTGCTGAGCCGAATAGACTCCATCACCAACAAGAGCATACTTTTTATTTTTAGTAAACAATGAAAATCCAGCACCCGTTACATTCGCATCTTTATTCTGATTTCTACGACTGGTATTTAAATTAATAACATAAAAATTATTGTTGCTTTTGTACTGCTTATCAAAAACAAGAATATTATAGTTAGCAAACGACTCCGTTAATACTTTGCGAGTATCACCATTTTGGTTCTTTATCAAAGCATAAGTATTATCTGTGGTGGCATTAAAAAATCCTATTCCTAAACCATTATTCAGTCGACCAGAAACTTTTGTAGCATTGAGTAATTTACTTTGCGAAGGATTTTCCATTAATACATCTCCTGACTCCAATTCACTGCTAACACTATAAAATCCACTGGGTGTTTTTCCAATTCTTCGAGAGTAAAACAACCCACCTTTCGTGAATAGGTCAACGCCCTCCTGAAAGAATGGACGATTTTCATCGTAAACTACTTCCGTATAACTTAAATTCTTAATCTTATTATCCGATTGTACTTGTCCAAAATCAGGAAGCAAGGTCATATCCAAAGTAAAACGATCATCGATTCCGTATTTGATATCCGCACCGGCATTCCATCCATATGAATTAGAATAAGAGTAATTATCAAACTCATCATATTGAGGGGAACGAGAATAATTTAATGCGGCAAATGGAATTAACGATAAACGAACTGGTGTCTTTATGTTTTCAACTCCAGTTAACTTCCCCCAATATTCCAAAGGGTTGGTGACTCCAGATGGTGTAAGACACCATTGATCTAATTCGCGTTCTCTTCGGATATAGCGAAGCATTTGCGTATTCCAATCTTGAATGGCAGTATTAGGAAAACGAATAGCAGAGTAGGGGATTTCCATTTCAACTGTCCAACCTTTATCAGTCAATTTCACTGCACTATTCCAAACAGCGTTAAAAGTGTAATCGTTGTATTTACTGTCGAGCTGAACACCACTCGCATAAACGGTAAATTGAAATGCATCTTGATGATTGGCATATGGATCAATTTTAAAACAGAAATAATCTGCATTCATATCCATTTCATCTCGCTTCCCAAGCTGATGTAATATGCTATCTGGACTACTATCTAATAACTCAGCAAAGACATAAATTGCATTATCCGTATATCCAATACGCACTAAAGTCCGCTGACTTGCCTTTGCGCCTTCTATGGGACGCGATTGAGTGAATGAATTAGTGAAGGGAGCGCTATTCCATTCTGATTCTTCCATTTTACCATCAATAACAGGAGCTTTTATAAAGCGAATGGCTTTTACTGTCTTTAAAGAGTCTTGAGCATTTAATGAAAATGAAAAAACTATTAAAGCCAAGATCAAAATGAACCGCATTGTAAATAATCGTGAAGTGAGGGAGGAATGAAATGAAATAGTCATGTAACTACTGCGCAATAATAAGGTGCAAATCTACAATTTAAATAACTAAGTTAATTTAGCGTTAATAACAATTATTGCTATTCATCAATTAATAAATTTGACAAGTGAAAAAATCAGGCTTTCGAGTGACCGTTTTTGTAATGAGTTTTGCTTTGGCAGGACTTATCATGCTGCAGGCATATTGGATATTTCACGATTTTAAATTAAAAGAGCAGCAGTTTGATCAATCTGTTATGCTTGCAATGAATGAAATTGTTGCTAAAGTAGAGCAACAGGAAAACATTAAAATCGTTGTTCAGAATTTCATTTCCCAAAGCGATTCATCAGGTGCAGGAATTAGCGAAGATGATAGCTTACTTAATCACCTTGGAAATATTTTGGGTAACAATCAAGTTAATATCAATGCGGCTAACAACGACTTTTCCATAATAGCACAAGAAATCAGAAAGAAGGTTAATGAAATAAAATCGAATAGAAAAACCAATAAAGATTTCAATAATAATTTTCTAAGTGATTCTTCCATCGATATCAGAATAGAAAAAGATGTCCAGCAAAAGGAGGTTATTTCATTTAATCTGAGTGATGAATCGTTGATAATGGATTCGATAGAGCGCGAAGCAGAGCGAAGAATGGAATCGAAATTTAATAAGCTTAACTCACTAATGAATAAGCTTACCTTTCAAATTAATGATAGAAACAAAAGCTTAATTGAAAGAATCCCACCTAAGGTTTTAGATAGTATTATTCACAAAGAATTTATTGCTAGAAGTATTCCCGCTGATTATATCTACGGCATCAAACAAATCAGCAAGAAAAATTATGAATATGCAAGTGTAAATGCGGATACTAATCAATTATTGAAATCTAATTATTCCGTTTTACTTTTTCCAAATGATATTTTGAAAAAGAATGAAAAACTAACGATTTCCTTTCCTACAAAATATGAGTTCTTATTTTATTCCTTATGGCCATTGCTGATTAGCGCTGTTGTGTTTTCTATTGTAATGGTCATTGGATTTATTTACGTGATGCGTACTGTGCTAACACAGAAAAAACTAGCGGAAATCAAAAGTGATTTCATTAACAACATGACGCATGAGTTCAAAACTCCAATCGCAACAATCTCCATTGCTAATGAATCATTGAAGAATCCAAAGGTATATTCCAATCCTGAAAAATTAGATTATTATACCGGGGTAATACGCGATGAAAACAAGCGAATGCTTAGACAAGTGGAGGT
>JBDKGQ010000013.1:0-11349 GCA_039798145.1 Bacteroidota bacterium | reverse complement strand
GCTGCTTCATCTGAAACTTGAAAAACATTTTCTTTTCCATGAAATAATCTCCACAAGCGACGAAGGAAATTATGTACGCCACTTATACCTTGTGTACTCCATGGCTTACTTTGTTCCAGCGGACCTAAAAACATTTCATACAATCGAAGTGTATCGGCACCGTACTGAAGAATAATATCATCAGGAGTTACCACATTGTATTTACTCTTCGACATTTTTTCTACTTCACTTCCGCAGATATACTTTCCATCTTCTAAAATAAATTCAGCATCTGCAAAATCTTCACGCCACTTTTTAAACTCTTCAATATTCAATTCATGATTAGGAGCTATTGCAACATCAACATGCAAAGCACTTGTGTTATACTCTTTGCGCAACCCTGCAGAAACAAATTTTTTAGTCCCTACAATACGATAAACAAACGCACTTACACCTTGAATCATTCCCTGATTAATCAGCTTTTGCGCTGGCTCATTCATCGGAATAACACCAATATCATACAAGAATTTCGTCCAGAAACGCACATACAACAAATGTCCTGTTGCATGCTCTGCACCACCTAAGTAAAAATCTACATTCTTCCAATATTCAACTGCTTCTTTCGATACCAATTCATTTTCATTGTTAGCATCCATGTATCGCAAGTAATACCAACTTGAACCAGCCCATCCAGGCATCGTTGTCGTTTCATAGTCATACTCGCCTTTATACTTCCAATCAGTAGCACGAGCTAAAGGAGGCTCACCAGTTTCTGTTGGATGAAACTTGTCAATTTCAGGCAATATCAATGGAAGGTCTGACTCTTCTAACGTTTGTGGGATACCGTTCTTGTAATAAATTGGAATTGGCTCTCCCCAATAACGCTGACGACCGAAGGCAGCATCACGCAAACGATAATTCGTTCTTCCTTTACCACAACCAGTTGCTTCAATCTTTCCGATGGATGTTTTGATGGCTTCTTTCACATCAAGGCCATTTAGAAAATCAGAATTCATAATAACACCACTCTTGTCATCATACGATTCCTGATCTAAACCTGGATGTCCTTTTGGCAACTCCACCACTTGCAAGAAAGGACTTCTTCCAAGCTGACTTGATAATTCATTAATAAAATGATTGGCAAATGCGTAATCACGACTATCATGCGCAGGAACCGCCATTACAGCACCGGTACCATATCCTGCAAGTACATAATCACCCACCCACACTGGAATTTTATTTCCTGTGAACGGATGAACAACATAAGCTCCTGTAAACTGACCAGTAATCTTTTTCACATCGGCCATACGTTCACGCTCACTTCTGTTTTTTGCCATCAACACATATTCGTCCACGTTAGCACGATACTCATCTGTTGTAATTTTAGAAACCAACTCATGTTCTGGAGCAAGTGTTACGAAAGAAACTCCAAAAACAGTATCAGGTCGCGTTGTAAAGACTTCTATAACTTCATTGCTATTTTCAAGATTAAAGATGATAGATGTCCCTTCGCTCTTACCTACCCAATTGCGTTGCGCTTCTTTCATCGACTCTGACCAATCTAATGAATCAAGGTCGGATAATAAACGATCTGCATAAGATGTAATTCGCAAACTCCATTGTGGCATTTGCTTACGCTCAACAGGAAATCCTCCACGCTCACTAACACCATCTTTCACTTCGTCGTTAGCTAAAACACATCCGAGTGCAGGACACCAGTTTACCCAAGCCTCACTTAAATAAGCTAATCGGAAACAAAGTAAAATTTCCGACTTACGCTCTTCACTAAACGATTTCCAATCAGCAGCAGTAAACGGTGCTAGTTCTTGTTCAATTCCTCCTGTTAAATAAACAGGCTCATATTGACCCCACCCTTGCGTTTCGAAAATTGAAAGTAAAGTATTAATTGACTCTGCTTTATTTGATTTCGGATTATACCAGGAATTAAAAAGCTGAATAAATATCCATTGCGTCCATTTGTAATATTCGGGCTCACAGGTTCTGATTTCTCTCGACCAATCGTAGCAGAATCCCATCTTATCCATTTGCTCGCGGTAGCGCGCAATATTTTTTTCTGTCGTTACCTTCGGATGTTGTCCTGTTTGAATAGCATATTGCTCAGCAGGCAAACCGAAAGCATCATAACCCATTGGATGCAAAACATTAAATCCTTTGAGTGATTTATAACGAGCAACAATATCAGATGCAATGTATCCTAACGGATGACCCACATGCAAACCAGCTCCTGAAGGATATGGGAACATATCGAGCACATAATATTTTGGTTTTGTCGGATGTATCGCTGTTTTATAAGTTTCGCGCTTCTTCCATTCACCCTGCCATTTGGATTCTATCTCCCTGAAATTGTATTCCATTTAATAATTAAAATAAGGGTTACGAAGTTAGCAAAAAGGCATTGTTTAGCGAGCTATTCCTGCATTTTTCTGATAGGAATTTCATTTGATTAGCAACAACGACGTTTTCAGCACTTCATTTTCCATTTATACCGTTGGAAAATAGGGAAATTTGATTCAGCTGATTACATTTGCGGTTAAGTAAAGAAATTAGGCTGTAAATGAAAGTTTTGAAAAATCCATCGGGAGTATCTAATATTATCAGTATCACGTTGGTATTGATAGTTTTAGGCACTTTAGGTTTGATTCTTTCGAGTGCACAGAAGATTTCTAATCACTTAAAAGAAAATGTAGAGGTAGCTATTACTCTGAAAAGTGATTCTGACTCGGTGGCCATTCAGCAATTTGTTCAACAACTTAAATCGGCTGATTACGCTAAAAATGTTCAGTACATCACGAAAGAAGAGGCGGCTATTAAATTGCAAAAAGAGCTAGGCGAAAACTTTGTCGACTTTTTAGGCTACAATCCATTAAAGCCCTCTATCATCATTTCGTTTAAATCAAATTATACCGAAAAGGTACTATTAAAAAGCACTATTAACCGAATTGCAGCGAATCCATTAATTGAAGATATTCAATATCAAGAATCGTTGATTTCAGAATTAAATGAGAACTTAAAAACGATTGCGATCATATTACTGAGTTTTACCTCCCTTTTAATTATTGTTGCGATTGGATTAATCAATAATACCATTCGTATTGCATTGTATTCACAGCGACAAATTATCAGAAGTATGTTGCTAGTGGGAGCAAAAAAGAATTTTATCAGAAAACCATTCTTAATCGACAGTATTAGAAATGGAATATTAGGCGGGTTGTTTTCAATTATAATTTTGTTGACGTGTATTTATTTTGCGGAGCAAAAAATTGCAGACTTGAAAAACCTTATTGATACAAACACACTGATTCAAGTTGGAGGAATGCTACTATCATGCGGTGTTGTATTATCATTCACTTGTACATTGATCGCATTAAACAGACATTTAAAGTATAGAACTAATCTATTATAATTTTATGGCGAAGAAAGAAGTAAATAAAACCATTAACACTGAAAAAACGAGTACAACTTCAGGTGAAGGATTCGTATTTTCAAAAGTTAATTTTCAATTGCTAATTATAAGCGTAATAACAATTGTTATTGGCTATGCGCTAATGGCAGGTGGCAAATCAGATGATCCAAATAAATTCAGCGAAGAGATTTTCAACTTCCAGAGAATTACACTTGCTCCGATAGTTGTATTGGCTGGTTATGCAATAGGCATTTATGCCATTCTGAAAAAATCAAAAGATACTGAATGAATCTTTTTCAGTCGATCGTACTAGCTATTGTAGAGGGAATCACTGAATTCTTGCCTGTTTCATCAACAGGACATATGGTTATTGCATCATCGTTAATGGGAATTGCAAACGATGATTTTACAAAAACATTTACAGTAGCAATTCAGTTCGGTGCAATATTATCGGTTGTTGTTTTATACTTCAAACGATTTTTTCAGAGTATTAATTTTTACTTTAAACTAATCGTAGGTTTCATTCCTGCCGTTATTCTAGGATTATTGTTTGATGATGTCATTGATGATTTGTTAGGCAATGTTTTAGTTGTTGCATATACATTATTAGTAGGCGGGGTAATTCTGATTTTTTTAGAAGAACTTTTGAAGCATAAAGAAATTGAAGATAGCACGGATGATATAACCTACCCTAAAGCTTTTAAAATTGGTGTCTTCCAATGCCTGGCAATGATTCCCGGAGTATCCAGATCAGCTTCTACAATTATTGGTGGGATGCTACAGAATTTAAGCAGAAAAACGGCTGCAGAGTTTTCTTTCTTCCTAGCACTACCTACTATGTTTGGAGCGACTGTTTTAAAAGTTTATAAATTTTATAAAGCGATGGACGAAAAAGGCGTGTCTTTTTCCGGAAATGAAAAGATGCTTTTGATAGTAGGGAATGTTGTTGCATTTGCTGTAGCGATGATCGCCATTAAAGCATTCATTACTTATTTGACTAAACATGGTTTTAAAGTTTTTGGTTATTACCGAATAGTAGTTGGACTATTACTTATCCTACTTTACATTTTAGATTTTGATATTCAACTGATATAAAATGAATATTGAAACACCGCCTGTAAATGATGGAGAGGTTTTATTAGTCAACAAACCTTTAACATGGACCTCAACCGATGTTGTTCGAAAATTAAAGGGCATTTTAAAAGTTAAAAAAATCGGACATGCGGGAACGTTAGACCCTTTGGCAACCGGACTTTTAATTATCTGCACTGGCAAAAAGACCAAAACAATTCCGTTTATACAAGATGAGGAGAAAGAATATACTGGTACTTTTTACCTGGGGGCCACTACTCCATCATTTGATAAAGAAACAGAACACGATTCCACATTTGACATTTCAGAAATAAGCAATGAGCAAATTTTGGAAGCTGTGGAGAAATTAAAAGGCCATCAGCTACAAACTCCTCCGATGTTTTCTGCGGTAAAAGTCAATGGCAAAAGAGCCTATGCCATTGCCCGACAAGGTGAAACAGTTGAACTGAAATCGAAGCCCATCGAAATTAAAGAATTCGAAATAAGCAGAATTGAATTACCCGAAATAGACTTCCGAATTGTTTGTACAAAAGGTACTTATATTCGATCGATTGCGCGTGATTTAGGAGTTTTATTACAAAATGGGGCCTACCTGACTAAATTGGTCAGAACCAGAATTGGCTCACACTTGCTCACTGAAGCATCTGAAATTGAGTCGTTTAAGTCGAAAATTAACGAACAAGCCAAGCAATAAATCTTCACTTTTTAAACTATTGCAATTCAGCATCTTACGAAAAATAAAAGTTTTTAGTCGCTGATTACTAAATCCTTACAGGCAAGTCACATACGTTTAGGCCATTTCGTACCCTATCTTTGGCCTCCCAATAAAGTTGCTTTTCAAACGACTGTTGGACAACAACAACTAACAATATTAAAGCCCGTAAGCTACATGAAACTATCCCAGTTCAAATTTAACTTCAACGAAAAGTTACTTGCCAACCACCCTGCTGCAAACAGAGACGAGTCTCGTTTGATGGTTATTCACCGCAGCACAGGTAAAATTGAGCATAAAGTATTTAAAGATGTACTTGACTATTTTGATGATGGTGATGTATTAGCATTAAATAACACTAAAGTATTCCCTGCCCGCCTTTATGGAAACAAGGAGAAAACAGGTGCTAAAATTGAAGTTTTTTTACTTCGTGAATTAAATGCTGAGAGTAAGCTTTGGGATGTTTTAGTAGATCCTGCTCGTAAAATCAGAATTGGTAATAAGCTATACTTCGGTGATGATGATAATTTAGTAGCTGAGGTTATTGATAATACAACATCAAGAGGGAGAACTTTACGTTTCCTTTTTGACGGAACATCGGAAGAGTTTCGCGAAGTAATTGAGCAATTAGGAAACACTCCATTACCAAAATACATTAAGCGTAAAGCTGAGCCTGCTGATAAAGATCGTTATCAAACGGTTTTTGCTAAGAATGAAGGGGCAGTAGCTGCACCAACTGCAGGTTTACATTTTAGTCGTGAGTTATTAAAGCGTTTAGAATTGAAAGGTTGTAATCTTGCTGAAGTAACATTACACGTTGGACTAGGAACTTTCCGTCCGGTAGAAGTAGAAGATTTAACAAAACATAAAATGGAGTCTGAGCAATTTTTCATTCCTCAGGATGCCGTAAATATTATCAATAAAGCGAAGGCAAATAAGAAGAATATTTGTGCTGTTGGAACAACAACTATGCGTTGCTTAGAGACTTCTGTTTCTACAATGGGCGAGTTAAAACCTAATTCAGGTTGGACCAACAAATTCATTTTCCCTCCTTACGATTTTAGCATCGCTAACATGATGATTACAAACTTCCACATGCCGGAGTCGACATTATTAATGATGACAACAGCATTTGGTGGTTATGATTTAATTATGGAGGCTTATCGCGTAGCACAGAAAGAAAAATACCGTTTCTATAGCTACGGAGATGCGATGTTAATTCTTGATTAATGACTAAAGTTGCGATAATCGTTGCTGGTGGAATTGGTAGCAGAATGTCGGCTGACCTTCCGAAGCAATTTTTGCCTATCGCAAATGAGCCTTTATTGTTTCATACACTACGCAAGTTCGAAAATTCAGTAGATCAACTTATTTTGGTTATGCATCCAGAATGGATAACCTATTGGAACGATTTAATTGCGAAGTATTCATTCAACGTAAAGCATACTATTGTTGCTGGCGGACAAACACGTGCACAGTCTGTATTAAATGGATTAGAGCACGTTAAAAGCGATAGCCTCGTAGCTATTCATGACGCAGCCAGGCCTACCGTTACAAAGGAGCTTATTGATTCTACTTTTAAAAATGCTGAAAAGCATGGTGCATGCATCCCTATTATTGATTTAAAAGATAGCATACGGGAGATATCAGAAGATGGCAATAGCAAAGCCGTTAATCGTAGTAAATTTAAGAGTGTTCAAACACCTCAAACTTTTCAAGCGTCGATTTTAAAAGCCGCATTTGAGAATAAAGATTACGAAAAATACACCGATGATGCATCATTAGTAGAGGCAAATGGGACCCCTATTTTTTTAATTGAAGGTGAAGAACAGAACATTAAAGTCACCACAGCTTCAGACCTAATTTTAGTTGCATCGTTTATTTAGTTTTCAATAAAATAATTCCATCTTTTTCTCGTTTTTAAATTAACACTTGATTGTGTAAATTGATTTTCCAGATTATTTCAAATTAACTTTAAATCTCGTATAATTGTATAGCTATGAAAAACACCAGCTATCCTAACCTTTTGACTAAGCAACTACTGTTGTTGGTTGGATTATTTTTGATAGCCTCACATTTTGCACTCGCCGATAATCGCGACACACTTAAATCTCCAATCTTCAGAAATGATTATATCAATGGACTTGTAGGAGATGAAGATCAAATAAGAGCCGGACTTTTATATGACGTAACGAGAGATAAAATTGTTTGGGATAAAAAAGGTGATCAAGTATTCCCGATTGCATCACTAACAAAAATGATGGTAGGACTTTTAGCTATCGAAGATATCGAGGCTGGCAAAGTTTCCATGTCGGACACCATT
Organism: Bacteroidota bacterium; assembly: GCA_039798145.1. Classification (GTDB taxonomy): domain Bacteria; phylum Bacteroidota; class Bacteroidia; order AKYH767-A; family OLB10; genus CAINEC01. The sequence continues at coordinate 3,819 of JBDKGQ010000013.1, read as the reverse complement.
ACCATCACGAGCAGCTACAAGAAAAAAATCAAAAGAAGAAAATGGGCAACCTATACTACACGCTACGATTATGCATTTGAAGATGTGTTAAAGATGGCGATGGTTGCATCACACAATGAAAGCACCATTTGGATTGCCAAGCATTGTGCTCCTACAGTTGAAGAGTTCGTTGCTCGTATGAATGAGAAGGCGGCTCAACTTGGAATGACCTCTACCAAGTATTACAACACTTCAGGGCTTCCAGGATATGGCTCAACACCAGATAATAGTTCGTCGTCACGTGACTTATTATTATTAGGAATGGAAATTACCAAGCATGCGCAATTGATGAAGATTACTTCTATTCCGTATGCAACAGTGAGCAATGGAAAGTTTAAAACAACCTACCGAAATCATAATGGTTTAGTGATAAATTATAATGATGAAGTTGATGGAATAAAAACAGGCTATACTAAAGCTGCGGGATTTTGTTTGGTTTCTACGTGTAGTCGCGGTGGACATAAATTGATGGGGGTTATTTTAGGTTGTCAAAGTGCGGTGGTACGAAATGGATTAGTTGCCTCAATGGTAAACAACTACTTTGATGCAATTAAACTTGGCCGCTTAGGAGAAGGACCTATTGATGGATTCCAGTCGAAATTATTTTTAGATAGTGTCGATAGAGGCTTAGCGGTAATTATTCCAACGATTGACACAACTGCTAAAGAAGCTCCAGATTTAAAATATGCCTACACGTACAAAACGATTTATGAAAAAGTACGTTCGACACATACAGTTAAACGTGGTGATAACTTAAGCAAGATTGCTGATAAGTACAATGTAGCATTAGCAGATCTGAAAAAGTGGAATAAGATTAAGAAAAACAATATCCAAGCGGGACAAAAGCTAGCTGTTTATAAAACCGTAAAGAAGAAAATTCAAATCAAGATTGTGGTTGATCCGGATGAAGAAAAAGAGGATTTAGCTTGCAATGATAAAGATTTGAAATGTGGCGATGAAGAGGTAGCAGATAACTCAAACAACAAAACAGAAGTTAAAACTGAACCTAAAACAACGGTAAAAAACACAACGGCTAATAATACAACAGTTAAAAAAATAAAGCCTGTATTTATTTATCATACTGTGCAACCAGGTGATACACTTTGGAGAATATCACAACGTTATCAATTAAATATTGATGAATTAAAAAAGGCCAATAATATTTCAGGCACTAATTTAAAGAAGGGAACAAAAATTAAAATCCCTGTAAAAGGTTAATCAAATTTTATTCATGAAAACACTATTCTTAACAATCTTGACATTGTTCTCGATGAATTATGCTTTTTCACAAGCAACTAAAAGTACCGTTAAACTTCCTATTGATGAGTCAACAAAACTTATTACTTATACCAAAGTGATAGATGTAACGAATCAAACAAAAGATGTGTTATTTGATAGAGCATTGACGTGGGCTCAGAGTTATTATAAAAACCCTGTTGATGTTATCAGAGAGCAAAATAAGGAAGAAGGAAAAATAGTTTGTAAAGGACGTTATAAAATTTCTAATCCGGCAGACAAAAAAGGATTCGCGAGTGATGCAGGACTAATTCAGTATACATTAACGTTATTATTTAAAGACGGTAAAATAAAATACACTTTATCAGAGGCAAACTGGAAGCAAACATCTTATTATGCTTGCGAAAAATGGATGGACACAAGCAGTCAATATTACAAAACAGAATTTGCTTATTACTTAGAGCAATTAGATACTAACTCAAAAGAAATTTTAAAATCGCTTGAAAAGGAATGTCTGAATCCTAAGACAGAAAAAGCAAAAGATAATTGGTAATTAGATTTTTATTCTTCGAGTGAAGGAATCGAAAGCAATTACTGGATTTTCAAAATTGATGTTTGAAATTTGAATTAAACCTGGAGCATATCCGGGTTTTATTTTTCCTAGTTTATTATCAAGTTGTAATGCTCTTGCACCATTAATGGTAGCCCATTTTATAAAACGCTCAAACGGTATTTGATTGTTTAATTTATTAATCGTTTTTAGTTCCTCCCAAACCGAGAGTTGCTTATTGCTAGCTAAGCTATCAGTACCAATAACAACATTCAGTGAGTCGTTATTATAATTAATAAGATCGGGAGTTTCACCTGTGATATACTCATTAGCGTTCACACATAAACACCAATATAAATTATCATTAATTCGATTTGCCTTCGCAATTTCTTCAGGTGTTGTCTTTACATTATGCACTAAAATAAGTGGAGCCGCATTTGTAAACTGATTAACAAAGTCTAGTAGTATACTTTCTAGTATAAGATTATCAAAATCCTGAACAGGTAATTTATATTTTTCAAATAACTCTTTCAGCGGACCTACTTTACTCTTGCAAAAAACGAATTCATCGTCGCTTTCATTAATATGAATGGATGATGGCGAGTTGCTTTTCAAATACGTATTTACAAGCTGAATTAATTTCTTACTTATCGAATACGGCGCATGTAAAGCAAGTGAAACACTTGATAAATCATTTTCTACAAACCGATTTAAAAGTTGAACACCATTTTCAAATCTACTTTCGGCTAAAGCATCCGACATTCCCATTACTTCCACGAAAGTGTGATAGTGAATTCCACTCTCCTTTTTTACATCAATTGTAATCGAAGAATTTGAAATATCCCCTACCGCAACAATGCCTTCATCATACATAGCTTTATCGTTTGCAATCATTGCTTCGCGACAAGCATCATCGTTGGTATTTGCTCTTAACGAAAAAATCGAGCAGGTATCTGACCCTTTAGATGAGATAACTCCAAATGACAATGTGCATTGACTAATCCAGGAATTAATACTCCTTCAACATATTTAAAATCGTGAAAACTATCATCTTGAAAAACGGAAACTATAAGCCCATCCTCGTTTAACTCAACAATTCCCTCTCGTAAAGGAGGACCATCATTGGTAATGATTAAATCGGATTTATAGAAGATTGACATGGTTCCAAAATTAATCAATTAGCTGTTGTTATCCATCATTCGCGATAGTATCTTTGCGCTATGGAAAAACCAAACCTTCGTCATTTGAATTTAGATCAGATGAAAGCTTATTTTGTTGAGATTGGCGAAAAACCATTCAGAGCAAAACAGGTTTACGAATGGATTTGGAAAAAGTCGGCTCGCACGTTTGATCAAATGACGAACTTGTCGATTGAAACAAGGGCGAAGCTAGAAGATAAATTTTCAATTAATCCTGTATCCGTTCAGAACCACCAAAAAAGTAACGACAGAACTATTAAGAATGCGTTTCAATTGCATGATGGCTATGTTGTAGAAGGCGTACTTATTCCTACTGATACACGAATGACCGCTTGTGTATCGTCACAAGTAGGTTGTAGCTTAACATGTAAGTTTTGCGCGACTGGTAAATTAGACCGAGTTCGTAATCTGCACTTCGATGAAATTTATGACCAGGTAGCAATTATTCGTGAGCAGGCAATGGAAAATTACAATATCCAACTTTCGAATATTGTTTACATGGGAATGGGAGAACCATTATTGAATTACGCGAATGTTTTAAAAAGTATAGAGCGCATTACTGCACCTGATGGACTAAACATGTCGCATAACCGAATTACTGTTTCTACAGCTGGTGTTGCGAAGATGATTAAGAAGCTCGGTGATGATGGAGTAAAGTTTAATCTCGCTTTATCATTACACGCTGCGAATGATGAGAAGAGAAGTCAGATCATGCCAATTAATGAATCGAATTCATTAGAAGTATTAGAAGAAGCACTTAAATATTTTTACGATAAAACAGGAACACGCATTACG
>JBDKGQ010000012.1:0-14620 GCA_039798145.1 Bacteroidota bacterium | reverse complement strand
GCAAATTTTAGAGTATAATGAAGCTGAGAAAAATGATATTCTACATATTGGTGATATCGTTTTCGTAAAACCTAAAAAGGGTAGAGCAGAGGTAGAAACGTATACCGTTCGTGAAGGTGAAACGATGTATGATATTGCACAAGCCTACGGAGTTCGTCAGAAAAAACTTTATCAGATGAATAATATTGTTCCTGGTACTGCTTTAACTCTAGGACAAGAATTAAAAATGCGCAAGATTGTTATCTGCGGAATTGTATTTTAATTACGCGTTGATTTTATCTTTCAGTTTAGAACAGTAATCTTTAATTTCATTTCGCGTTTTCTCAAAGGCCTGATGTATTTCTTCTTTTGTTCCGTGTAGTTTTGATGGATCTGAAAAGGAATGATGAATACGAAGTGCGTTGCCAGGTATAAACGGACAATTTTCTGCTGCGTGATCGCATACTGTAAGGATGAAGTCAAACGGAATTTCTAAATACTCATTCACATTGTTAGAAGTGTGATTCGAAATATCAATATCATCTTCTTTCATAATGGCAATCGCTCTCGGATTAACTCCATGCGTCTCTATTCCCGCACTGTACACATTCATTTCATCTCCAAAAAAATGGTGTAGGTAGCCATGCGCCATCTGACTGCGACAACTATTTCCAGTACATAAAACAAGAATATTCTTTTTCATACCAATAGCCATAACAGGTTAATTAGAGTAAATCGAGGGTCGAAGCCATACGCAATATTCAAAGCAATAAGGCCAGCAATAATCACAATAGGTTTTTTGTATTTTTTTACTAATTCCATTTTGTTTAGCAGCAACCACTGCCAGGTTTACAAGTTGTTGTATTCAGTTCTGATAATTTTACTTTTGTTTTTTCTTGAGGTATGCCACATTGATCAGGAGCTAAACAGGCTGTTTGCTTTGATATTAATTGAAAAGTTCCGTTGCTAAATGCTACATTGTATCTTCCAATAGTATTTTCTTGATATTCCATTTCTATTGGTAAATCCTCTTGATTCCACAGATTAGCTGATTGTAAAATGATGGTGGCTAACTTTTGCGGCGATAAGCGATGGTCAACATCTTCAGCAACCCATAATTGCATGGATATACATTTATCTTCTCTCATCGTTCCTCCGCAATCAATATAGTTCTTTCTTGTTTGTCCAACTTCCGTAACATGAAAATGCGCAGGTATCGGTTGACCATTTTCATTGGTAATTACAAGCGATTGTAAACCTGATAAAGCGTAAAGAAATTCAGATATTTTCATAGCGATATTTTTAGCAACAGTTCGATTTTGTTTGTTTGAGTTTATTATTCATTATTGAAAAGTAGTTTTCTATCATCGTTATTGATTTTTCATCAAGACAATAACATATAGAAGTTCCTTCAATACTTCCTTTTATAATTCCCGCATTTTTTAATTCTTTTAAATGCTGTGAAACGGTAGGTTGGGAGAGAGGAAGATGATTGACTAAATCGTTACAAATACACTCTTCTTTCTTCAATAAATATTCTATGATCGCAATTCGTGCCGGATGGGCTATCGCTTTTAATAATACAGCAATCTGATTTTGCTTCGTAGTATAGTGCTCTGATTTTGTTAGTCCCATATTATTTTAATATTGCAATATTACGATATATGTTTAAATAAAAAAAGGGACCGAAGTCCCTTTTTTTATTTAACTATTATTTACCAAAGACCAGGTTATATAAATATTTAACTATACTAAAAGCAAGATAAATAGCTATTCCGATAATTGCGAGTTTGAACCCAAGATTTAGTGCTAAACCTAGTAAATAGAATATTCTTTCAAGGATGTAAATTACTAATCCACCAATTCCAACAAAGGCGCCAATTCCAATAAAAACTTTTCCTAATGTATTAGTAAAGGGTATTAGTGTAAATAAAAATCCTACCCCTGCTAAAATAGCCCCCATAATTAAACCATCCTCTACTCTTTCCATAGTCATAGGTTCATCATCATCTTCTTCATATCCATATCCACGATCCATTTGGGCTAAACAAATTGATGGGGATAAAAAAGCAAAAAAGAATAAACATCACGATATAGTTTCGGAATAAAAAAGGGACCGAAGTCCCTTCCTTTATGAAATTAAAATTTCATCACTTTCTTGCTAATCATATTACCACCTTTTGAAATAGTAACGATATAAGATCCTTTTGATAATTCGTTGCCAGCAACAGTAATTTGATTAACTCCATCCACTGTTTGGTTTTCTTGCGTTGAAATCATTCTTCCACTTAAGTCGTACAATGAAATAACGGCAGTCTCAATATTATCATTTACAAAACTTACATTCAATTCTTCACTGAATGGATTAGGCCATACATTTACGAAATTACTTGTCTCCTCATCTCCAATACGAGCTGCTGTATTTGTCAACCAGATTGTCGCATTCATAATAATTCTTGCATGATCACCAGCTGCATCTACTGTCCAGCCATTGTATAAAACGTCTCCTGTATCTCCTGTTCCATCATCTGGAGGAGAACTATCACCTAATCCAACCACTTTACCATTTCCGTATTTTGAACTTGCAAACATACAGCCCGTTGTTCCTGTAGTTGAAGATCCTGTCTTATAAACTAATCCTACTACGTTAGCGTTAGCTGTTTTATTTAATGTCATGGATGTACCATTTACAAATTTCATTTTTGTAGGATTACCTGCCGAGCCATGTAAGATGGTATTGGTAGCCAAATTTGCGAATGTAGTTGTTGTTTGAGAAAAGTTGGCTAAGTCGAATGTAAATCCAAATGGATTAACTTTAATTCCGTTAGTACTAAAGAAATCATTCCAGATTGCAGGAGAATCCCATGAATCATTATTTCTATCTGATACAGTATGATCGGCAATGATAAATAATCCACCACCATTTTGTACGAATTGCATTAATGCAGTTTTTTCTGCAGTTGTATATTTAATATTAGGCTCGCAAACAACATAAACTTTATAATTCATCAAGTCTTGTGCATTCGCAGTATTACCATAAGAAATTGTTCCGTTGTAGGGTAGTGTTTCTACAATATATCCCAACTTAGCACACGCAACGCCCCAAGCCGATAATCCACCTTTCCAATATGTTTCTGCAGTCGTAGATGTAATTCCTGATTGTGCAGGCGTTGGATAGCGTTGAGGATTTGCTTCATTCCCACTTCCAGCTGTCATAGCACCTCCTGATCCTGTACCTATGTTAAATAAGTCGGCATCAACAACCCAATCTGCATTAGCAGCCATCTGAGCTTTCTTAGCATCAAATAGTACTTTGATAGTTTGAGAATAACTCACAACACTTACAAAGCAAAAAACAATTAAAAGTAATCTTCTTTTCATGGTTAGTTTAATAAAGGTCTATAAAGAAACAAAATTCAGAAAATATACACAACTACTTTTACCGAAAAAGGTAAAACAGCCGCTGATTAAGTTATTTATCGAATTAAACTAAAGGTGCCTTTAAAATCGTACACTTTATTGTTCTCAGAAAGGATGTGAATGACATAAGCAAAAACACCTTCTGGAGCAGGAGTCCCATCAGGCATATTGCCATCCCATGGTTGATAATAGGAATCCGTTTCATAGATCACCCCACCTAAACGATTTATCACTTTCATATTATATGAATTGACATTGATAGCTGGAGTACCATCGAAGAATACATCATTTTTACCATCGTTATTCGGAGTAAAACTATTCGGAACAAAAAACTGAACAACTTCAATTGTTTCTTCATATTCATCAAAGCATGAAGCATCGTTATAAGCAGTTAGCTTCACTACATGTGTTCCAACTCGGTCGTATTTATGTGTGGGGTTAGCATCGGTTGATGATTGGTCATCACCAAAACTCCACTTGTAATGAGTCGCGTTTTTCGATTTGTTTAAAAACTGAACTTCAGAGTTGAAAATACTTACCACTGCATTCGACTTTATAAATCCTGCTTCCGGTAGAGGAGGAGTTTCGAGGTGAACAATTAAGGAGTCAGTTCCTGTACAGCCCCACGGACTTGTAATAACGCAGGTAGTCATGTAGCTACCTGTGTCTGCATATACATGTGAAGGAGTCGCACCATTGCCTCCATTTCCATCACCAAATGTCCATGTGAATACTGATCCCTGATCAAATGTAGATGAGTTGACAATTTGAATTCCAATCGACTCACAACTGATCTTTTGAAAATAAGAATAATTCACGTTAGGATTAGGATGTACATTAATACCATAGCTTGAAGAACTAATACATCCATTATTGGTTGTAATTGTTAAGGTGTAAATTCCTGTCTGGTTTAGGTTGATTGCAGGAGTTGTTTCTCCTGTTGACCATAAATAGGTTCCTTGGCCAGCAATTCCAGCAATAGTTGTTGTCTCTCCATCGCAGATATTTTTGTCGCCTGTAATCGTTAAATCTGCTAAAGGATAAACAGTCAAATTGAAATTAGCAGTGTTCTTACATCCACGTATATCCGTAACCGTTACTATGTAATTACCACCTATATTCGTTTGAATGGTTGATGTAGGTTCTCCTGTTGACCATAAATATTGTGAGTAGCCACTTCCAGCATTTAATGTCGCTGGGATATTAATACATGTAGTAGCAGGACCACTGATAATGGGAAGAGGAAGGTTGTTTACAATAAGGTTAGTAGTGTCGCTGTTTTTGCAACCATTTAAATCTGTAACTTCTACGATGTATGATCCAGCTGAGTTTATGTAAATACTTGGGCTACTTAAACCGTTGTTCCAAGTATAATTTGAATAATTTCCGGGCGATATACTTGCTGAATCTCCAGCACAAATACTAACTGATGCAGGTAAAGTTGGCGTTGGTAATGGATAATTATTCAATTGAACAGAAGTGCTACCACTACAACCATTGTTGTCAGTTACAGTTAATCCGTAGTTGCCTGGAGTAGCTGCCGTAATTGAATTAGAATTTGCTCCCGTGCTCCATTGGTAATTGCTATATGCTAAGCTGGATGATAATTGAGTGGATAGTCCTGCGCAAATTGCCAGTGTTCCACTAATAGAAGGAGTCGGTAACGGGTTAATTGTAATTTGTTGTGAAGCGCTTCCAGTACAGCCACCATTAATAGTTACTGTTACTGTATATGTTCCGCTGGATGTAACTGAAATTGTTTGAGACGTAGCGCCATTCGACCAAGAATATCCTGCGTAGGATCCTGCATCCAATAAAATGCTTTGTCCTTGACATGCACTAGTTAAACCAGCTATAATAGGAGTGGGGTTATTCGTAACGGTTAGTTGAGTGTTTGCTTGATTGCTACATCCATTATTATCTGTTATTGTTACGGAATAATATCCAGCATTGGATACATTAATTGAATTGCTAGTTGCACCATTGTTCCACAAGTAATTTAGTCCTGCAGGACTTGCAGTGAATGTTGTATTTGTACCATTGCAAATGACTGTTGCTCCACTGATGCTTGCAATTGGTAGCGGGTTAACAGTAAAGTTGACAGTTGTGGAAGCTGTGCAATTATTATTGTCTGTAACGGTAAGTGTATACGGCCCAGAAGCATTTACGCTTATTGATGAGCTACTACTACCATTATTCCATAAATACTGGGAATAAATTCCGTTTGATGATAATGTACTGTTGTTACCTGCACATATTTGTAATCCTCCAGAGATACTTGGAGTGGGGGCAGAATAAAAGTTAACCACATGTGAGTCTTGACCTGTACATCCATTTGCATCCGTTACAGTAACTGTAAAAGTTCCGCTTGTAGTTGTGTTTAATGTTGATGTATTAACACCTGTCGACCATAAATAATTAGAATAAGCACCAGCCGATAATTGCACATTAAATCCAGGGCATGAATTAATCGGACCTGTAATTAATGGTGTAGGGCTAGGATTTACAATAACATTAACAGATGAGTTTGCAATACACCCATTGTCACTAACGGTAAGCGTATACGTTCCCGAAGAGTTTACTGTTATGGATGATGTATTCGCCCCATTCGACCATTGATAATTCGGAGCTGCAGCTGCACTTAAAGTGACACTTCCACCACTGCAAAATGTTAAAGGTCCTGAAGTATTTATTACTGCAGGTGTTCCACTTTGTGTAATAATTACCGGATTTGTAAATGCATCGCATGAGCCATTGTAACTTACCGTGCATGAGTAGGTGCCCGCATTATGTACTACAATACTTTGTGTAGTTGCACCATTCGACCATAAATAAGTTGTGCCTGTTGATGCAGTTAAAACAACACTATCATTAGGACATAAATTTAAATTCCCATTAACAGCTATTGTTGCATTGGGTGTTGTACTCGCAACTTGAATAATAGTAGAGAATGCAAAACAGAAACTTGCTCCGATTGTATTACTAATCGTTCCATAGTAGGTTCCTGGTTGAGTAATCCATAAAGTCATTGTTGTGTCGCCTGTAGACCAAATAGGATTTCGACAAGCCGGTAATGTAACAGGGAACGAATCACCAGGGCAAATAAATACGGTGTCTGTAGCAGCGATTGCTTGACCAGTTAGTGCATTTAAAATTGGAATTTCACCTGAAGGTTGAAAGCTTCCTCCTTCAAAAAAAACTCCTGAGTCGAAATTAGGATCACAAAAATCCTGTGTGGCAAGTTTTAATGTATACACTTCACAAGGACAAACTTCTGTCCCTGCAGTTAACACGGTTGTCATTCCATCATATTGGATAGTACTACTACCAAAATTATCTACAAAGTATTGACAATTGGTACATGGGCCTGTACTAGCGCCTGTCAATGATTGCCCATTATTAACATTATTAATACTAATTGGAGTAGTTGTACCAGGAATTAAGGCAATATTCTTTTTTCCTTTAATTCTAGGGCCACTAACAAAAAAACCAAATACATCATTGCAATTAGTAGAAACATAGTCATGATATTCTTCTGATGCCCATACATATTTGAATTTAATGGAATCATTTGGAACCATAAAGTCGAATTTTAAAACTGCAGCATCCGTTGGACTATTTGAATTGGGTGCTAATCCTAATAAGTCTGGATCACCCGGTGTGTTATTTCCTTGTCCTGCACCAGTAGAATTATTTGGACCAATAGCTTTGTTTACATTGCCGGTTGTAAGCAATACACCACTACCAATTCCAACGTTACAAGCACCAACGCAATTAAACGTTCCTCGTGCAGTAGGGGCGCCTGTGTAGGAGATATTCGAAACATATACGGAAGGCGAACCAACCAATACATTTTGAATTAAAAAATTTACTGTTGGTGTAGATGAAGTTGTAAGCTGCCCATACGAAAGTAACGGTAACCAAAACAGTAAGATTAGGCAGCAGTATTTTTTCATCTAATCAAATATAACGAATAAATTTAACAAGGCTTAATAATGGTTGCAGGTAATGTCAAAATTGGGGTGAATAGTTTCAAAAAAAAAGCGACACCCTAAGGCATCGCTCTTATTTTTTATCGGGTTTAATAATTAAACTGATTCAGCAAGAATAATTACTTTGTTGTTTAGCATTTCAACAACACCGCCTTTAACATCAAAAGATTCTTCTCCGTTCTTACTATTTACTTTTACTTTTCCATTGATTAAAGTGGAAATAATAGAAGCATGGTTATTCAACATTTGAAAAGATCCTTTAGATCCTGGTACTGAAACTGAATCTACTTCTCCTTCGAAAACCTTTTTATCGGGTGTTATAATTTCTAAAAACATATGTTAGATTATTTTGCGTCAGCTAATAATTTTTTACCTTTTTCAATAGCATCTTCAATAGTTCCAACTAAGTTGAAAGCCGCTTCAGGATACTCATCAACTTCACCAGCAAGAATCATTTTAAATCCTTTGATAGTTTCTTCGATAGGAACTAATACTCCTTTTAATCCTGTGAACTGCTCAGCAACGTGGAATGGTTGAGATAAGAAACGTTGAACACGACGAGCACGATGTACTGTCAATTTATCTTCGTCGCTTAATTCATCCATACCAAGGATCGCGATGATATCTTGTAATTCTTTATAACGCTGTAAAATTTCTTTTACTCTTTGAGCTGTATTGTAATGGTCATCACCTAATACCGCAGGAGTTAAGATACGAGATGTCGAATCTAATGGATCTACCGCTGGGTAAATTCCTAACTCGGCAATCTTACGACTTAATACGGTTGTAGCATCTAAGTGACTGAAGGTTGTAGCAGGAGCTGGATCGGTCAAGTCATCAGCAGGTACATATACCGCCTGTACTGAAGTAATTGAACCACGCTTAGTTGAAGTAATACGCTCTTGCATTAATCCCATTTCCGTAGCAAGTGTAGGTTGGTAACCTACCGCTGATGGCATACGACCTAATAAAGCCGATACCTCAGAACCTGCCTGCGTGAAACGGAAGATATTATCAATAAAGAATAAGATATCACGTCCACCAGACTTCTCATCACCATCACGGAAATATTCCGCAACAGTTAATCCTGATAAAGCCACACGAGCACGAGCTCCAGGAGGCTCATTCATCTGTCCGAATACTAATGTAGCCTGACTCTGAGCTAATTCTTTAACGTCAACTTTAGATAAATCCCAGTCGCCGTTTTCCATTCCATGTTGGAATTCTTTTCCGTATTTAATTACGCCTGATTCAATCATCTCACGTAATAAATCGTTACCCTCACGAGTACGCTCACCAACACCAGCAAATACTGATAATCCAGCATATCCTTTCGCGATGTTATTAATCAATTCCATGATCAATACCGTTTTACCTACACCGGCACCACCAAATAAACCGATCTTACCACCTTTTGAGTAAGGCTCTAATAAGTCGATAACTTTAATACCTGTGTAAAGTACTTCCGACTCCGTAGATAAATCTTCGAATTTCGGAGCTTCACGGTGAATTGGTAATCCACCTTCGTTTGAAACTGTATTGATACCATCGATAGCCTCTCCAACAACGTTGAAAAGACGACCTTTGATTGCATCTCCTGTTGGCATTTTAATAGCCGAACCAGTTGCAATTACATCCATTCCACGAACTAAACCATCTGTAGAGTCCATCGCAATCGCACGAACGGTGTCCTCACCGATATGCTGCTGGCACTCTAAAATGATTTTCTGTCCGTTCGGACGGTTAATTTCTAATGCTTCTAGAATGTTTGGCAAAGCACTTCCTTCGCCTTCAAAGCTAACATCGATCACTGGACCGATTACTTGTACTATTTTTCCTTTATTCATTTCGATAGGAAATATTAGGGGGTTATTTTATCAGGGTGCAAAAGTAGGTAAAAAGCCCTAAACTCCAATATAAATTCTAAATTTGACCACTTAAACTTTTTGACAATATTTGCGTTAATGTTGAAAAGCAGATTTAATCCATCTAAGTGACTGAAAATAAGCGATGAAAGTATATTACGGCGTTGATGAATTCCCGAAATTAGATGGGGTCGTTTTAACGATGGGGACGTTTGACGGGGTGCATTATGGACATCGTAAAATTTTAAATCGCCTAATAGATGCTGCAAAGAGTATTAATGGACATGCGGTTGTGATGACATTTCATCCACATCCCCGAGCCGTTTTATTCCCCGACCAAACTGATTTACGACTTTTAAGCACAGTAACTGAGAAAATTGAATTGTTAGCATCTCTTGGAATTGAACATTTAATCGTTCAGCCTTTTACATTAGATTTTTCAAAGTTGAATCATCCAAAATTTGTTGAAGATTATTTGATACGAAAAATAAATATGCAACGAATGGTTGTTGGATATGATCATCAATTTGGACATAAACGCGAAGGAAATTTTGATGAATTGCTTAAACTTTCTTCTCAGTTTAAGTTTGAAGTAGAAAAAATTCCAGAGCAAGATATTGAGGAAGTGGTAGTAAGCTCTACAAAAATCAGAAATGCACTCTTAACTGGAGATATAGCTCTCGCCAATCAACTATTGTCTTATAATTATTCTTTATCTGGTGAAGTAGTAAAAGGTAATCAAGTAGGACGAACATTGGGTTTTCCTACAGCGAATATTTACTTGAGCGATAATAATAAATTAATTCCTTGCGATGGAGTTTATTCGGCCTTTGCTTCTGTAGACGCTACAAAGCATAAGTGCGTTGTAAGTATTGGAAACCGACCTACTTTTAATGATTCTAAAAAGTCAATTGAAGTGCATATTTTGGATTTTAATCAGGATTTATACAATCAAAATTTGAAAATTGAGTTTGTTGATTTTATTAGAGGTCAGCGTAAATTCGACGTGATAGATGATTTAGTGAATCAAATTAAGGCAGATATTGCAGTTGCAATCGAACAACTTTCGTGATTTGCCGTACAAGGTTTGTCATTTTAAAATTAAATATCGATTTTCGATTAATAAAAAATCATTGTGAGCATTAAAAAAATCATTTTTGTTTTTCTTTTGGGACTTTTAGCAAAGGATGTTGTTGCTCAGAATTTATTGGATTCGCTCACCCTCTCTCAACAAAAGGTTTATAAAGATCTGAATTTTGCATTAAGTAATGCCGACTCGGTTTTCGCTCTTGATTTAAGCAAGAAAAAATTGAAAGTTGTCCCGGAAGACATTAAAAAGTTGCCCAACCTACAATGGCTGAAGTTGGAGAAAAACAATTTGAAAGACATTCCTTCATGGATAGGTGATCTCGTGAGTTTGCAATACCTCGACTTGAGTAATAATGATTTGGTAGAACTTCCTGCTTCAATAGGTAAATTAGAAAACATCTATTATTTGGGATTGAATAGAAATTTGATTGAAAATCTTCCTCATGAAATGGGGCTAATGAAAAACTTGCAGGTTCTTGAAATGTGGGATAATGAACTAGAAGCCATTCCTGAAGAAATGAAAAATTTGCATAATCTTCAAGTTCTTGAGTTGCGCGGAATTCTTTTTTCTAATGATGAACAAACTCAAATAGAAACACTATTGCCAGATACAAGGGTGATGTTTTCTCCTAGTTGTAATTGTTCTAATTGATCAAACGATTATATTGATAAAAACAATAATATTGCTTTTCAATGCAAGAGCAGTCAAAGTCACTTGATAATATTGTTTGGAAGCGATTTAAAAAAAATCGTTTTGCAATGTTTGGATTAGCAGTAGTAGTTATTACATTTTTTCTGGCTGTATTTTCCTACTTATTCATTCCTGACAAATCGAAGTTTGCCAATCAAATGTGTTTACAGGCAAGTATGTTATCTCCAGGAAGCACAATTAACTATCTTACAGTAAAGCCTGTTGGAAGCAATGAGAAAAACGGCTTAGCTGATTTTTTTGGCGGACGTGAAGAGACATTTCAGTTGATACCTGTTTCTAATTTTCAATTACAGAATGATTCCATTTTATACATTGAGTTAGGAAATGAAGACGCGCAATGGCAGTCAATAACGACAAAAAATCTTGTTAGTTCTTATCATGTTGGAATTGAAAAATATGTGACTAAAAAAACATATTTATTAGGTACTGATAAGTTTGGTCGTGATGTGTTTAGTCGTTTGATTTTAGCTTCACGTGTTTCTATTTCTGTAGGATTTATTGCCGTTTTTATTTCACTTATAATTGGAATTACATTGGGTGCGCTCGCCGGATATTACAGAGGAGTTGTTGATAGTATAATCACGTGGCTTGTCAATGTGGTATGGTCAATACCAACGTTGCTACTTGTAGTTGCAATAACATTAGCGCTCGGAAAAGGCTTTGTGCAGGTTTTTATTGCGGTCGGATTAACAATGTGGGTGGAAGTGACTCGCTTAGTGCGTGGTCAGTTTTTTAGTCTTCGAGAAGCACAATTTGTGGAAGCAGGACGTTCATTCGGATTTAAAAACTCACGCATAATATTCAAACATATTTTGCCTAATGTAATGGGGCCTGTAATCGTGATTGCTGCTTCAAATTTTGCATCAGCTATTTTATTAGAGGCAGGATTAAGCTTTTTAGGTTTAGGCGCCCAACCTCCAATGCCAAGTTGGGGGATGATGATTAAAGAAAATTATGGATACATCGTTGTCGATGCAGCCTATCTCGCGATTGCACCAGGTATTGCAATTGCTATTTTAGTAATGGCCTTTACATTTTTAGGAAATGGGCTTCGCGATGCTTTTGATGTAAAGCAATCAATCAATTAAAAAGATTGGTCAATCCAGGTGGCAATAAAATATGCCGCTGCTGCTGCTATAGCCCCAACTAGCATAGTTCTTAGCGCTCCTTTCAATGTGTTTTGTCCTGTAACTTTACTTTTGAAGTATCCGAAAGCAGCCAATGCAAGTAGGGTGATGATTGCAGAATATTTAATTCCTTCATGTGGGTGTTCGGTAAAAAAGTATGCGCTTAACGGAATAAATCCACCAACTATATAGGATGTTGCAATATTGAATGCACTCTTCTTTGCTCTATCAGGATGTGGCTCTTCTCATCATGAAGTCAACCCACTTATCTTTATTTTGTGATAATTCCTCGGCAACCTGGTTTTGCGTTGCGATGCTGATACCGTATTGACCTAATACGTCTTTTACTTCTTGTTTTTCTCTTTCAGGAAGGTGATCTACTTCATAATACTCTCTCTTTAATTCTGCAGCGTAGTGGTCCACCTCGGTTTTTCCGGCTAGATATCCACCTAATCCCATCGCAATAGATCCGGCAATGATTTCTGCAACACCTGCTGTAATTACGATTGTATTAGAATCAACAGCACCACTAATTCCAGCAGCCAATGCAAATGGAACAGTTAGTCCATCAGCCATTCCAATAACAATATCTCTTACTAATTCACTACTTGTGAAATGTTCTTCAATATGATGATCGTGATGGTCGTGCATAGTGTTTTTTTTATCGATGTTAAAAGTAATAAAAATAAAAAAAGGCGAACTGTTGTCCGCCTTTTTTTATAAAGTAATTAGATAGAATTAAGACAAATGCTTGCTAACTAATTTAGTCATTTCAAACATTGAAACTGTTTTCTTTCCACCGAATACTTTTTGCAAGTGAGCATCAGCGTTGATGTTACGCTTCTCTTTTGGATCTTGCAATTTGTTTTTCTTAATGTAAGCCCATAAAGCTTTTACAACTTCAGTACGTGGAAGTGGCTTGTTGCCTACTACCGCAGCTAAAGTATCAGAGATTTTCATTGGCTTCATGAAAGCAGCGTTTGGAGTACGCTTAGTTTTTGCTTTTGTAGCCTTCTTAGCAGCTTTCTTAGGAGCAGCTTTCTTAGGAGCAGCTTTCTTAGCAGCTTTTTTAGGAGCAGCTTTCTTAGGAGCAGCTTTCTTAGCAGCCTTCTTAGGAGCCGCTTTCTTAGCAGCCTTCTTAGGAGCTGCTTTCTTTGCAGTTTTCTTTGCCATGTTAGTTATTGTGTTAACGATTGAGTGATGCTAAAATAATTGCAAGTTTCTTTCAGAGGAGACTCCCTCTGAAAATTTATTAACAATCATTGTTGAT
Organism: Bacteroidota bacterium; assembly: GCA_039798145.1. Classification (GTDB taxonomy): domain Bacteria; phylum Bacteroidota; class Bacteroidia; order AKYH767-A; family OLB10; genus CAINEC01. The sequence continues at coordinate 1,166 of JBDKGQ010000012.1, read as the reverse complement.
TTTCTCCTCTGATGTCAGAGGAGAAAAAATAGTGTTTGAAAAATCAAAATACAGAATTTGAAATTGAGGGTAATAATCTATTTTCAGAGGGAAAAACTAGTTTTTTTCAATGCACATTAGTAATAACCACGCATCATTTATTTTGTTTTCAGAGAGCAGTTTGTGTGCTGCAATATGAACTGCAGTTGTTAAATTCTCTGTATCTCCCTCTAAAGCACTCAGAAAATTTTTCACATCTTCTCTGTTTTTAAAATCAGAAATTTCTTCTTCAGAGGGGATTCGCTCTGAATTTCCTAGCACGCCTAAGTCATTTCCAGTAAGAATAGTACTGTTTTTTATTGATGCAGGTAATTGATCAACACCAATCCCTAATGTGGTTAATGGCTTAGGAATGCTGAACAAGCCTTTTGCTGCTCTGCTATACCAGTTGCCACCCATTCTTGCAACCTGATCGATTTTAATAGGGTCTATACGGCCATCTTCTCCAATCACATCTTCATTTATATGCATCATGACAATTTCACAGATGACTAACTGCGCCGCCCCACCTTTGTCTCCAGTAGAAATTACCTCTTTAACTATGCATTCCATTTGAACTGGTGCCTCTTTAACACGTGGGGGTTTTACCAACTCGGATTTTTCTTCCGTAAGGCCTGCCTTCACAAACTCGTTAACGCCCTTTGGGTATTCAGTGCTCGCGAGCGACATTTGCTGAACCATATTGTAGTCAACAATGTTTACAACACATTCTTTGATATCCTTTATGTTATCTAAGGTGTTTTTAGTGGCACCATCGCGACCGCGTAATGCAGGACTGAAAATTAAAATAGGGGGATTTGCTCCAAATGCATTAAAAAAACTAAAAGGACTTAAGTTTACGTGTCCTTCTTTATCGATTGTTGAAACAAAAGCAATTGGTCGTGGAGCAATTGAATCCAACATATATTGGTGAATTTCAGATACTTTTAGCTGAGATGGAATAACTTTTAGCATTTTATTATTGATTAAAGTTTAAAATGATGATGCGAATTTGCAAAAGATAAGTCAATGATTGCTATTTTTGCGACCCGATTAACAAAAGAATTATTCGATATTTTAGAATTGTTCTTTATTATGTTCTTTAAATAATTATTTTTGCATCCAGATTATTCAAGGTAATAGAATAA